>JAFDHQ010000015.1 GCA_019308685.1 Deltaproteobacteria bacterium | reverse complement strand
AGCCAGCCGTTTTTGTTGTTCCTTTATAAACCCCATTTTAAAAACCCTTATCCGATGATTTCGGTCCAGCGTAGCGACGGCGTGTTTCTCTTGGAAACCGACTGACTGTTTGAAGGGCTTTAGCACGCGTTAGCCCGAGACGAATGAAATTATGACTTGAAAAATCAATAGGATAATTTAGCGACAAATTGTTCTTAATAACTCCGGCGCGGCTCGGGCTTACGGGTGCTTAAACACAAGTTTCAGTCGGTTGGAAAGAGATACACGCCGTCGTGGAGCGTTCTCCCTGTATTGGGATTCAAATGCGTTTACCCTAAGTTCACGTTATTTTGCTATTGACAAATAAATAATAGCAATTTTTCCAGTATCAATTTGGGCTTTTGGCCGGTGGTTTTAAGACGCAAATCCGCTTGACCCAATGACTCAAGAACGGCAATAAGCTCATCCATAGTAAACATTTCAGACTTTAGGAGCACCTGGTAAACCGGATAAGGATTTTTCGCACTTTTCGCTATAACAAGATCTGTAATCGGTCGGTCTTTCTTTTTTGCATTTTTGTTTTTTGATGGTTGATTATCCTTTCCCGTCTGTTTTGAAAGCAGTTGATCCCACGTTTCAAACTGTCCCAAAAGATCCGCGTCATAAGCCTGGATAGCGGGCATAATCCGGCTTTTAAATTGATGGAACGGAACGCCACCATGCCATCCCCGTCCATGAGGACTTTCAACAAAACCCTTGACGAGTAATAGCCTTCTTATCTGATTGGTTATTGCAGCAAAAATCTGAAGCGGATGAAGATTATCGGCAAGAAGCGTATCCAAAAAAAAGAGCGATTTTTCAATGTCTCTTTCTGAAACGGCATTTGTTAAATCATATATGGGATCCTTTTTTGTACGCTTTAAAACAAACTCGACATCATGGGCCGTTATGTTTTTTCTATCTCCCACATAACTGATCAGCTTCTGAAGGTTATTTGAAAATGTACGGAGGTCAAAACCGGTCATTTCATACAGGGTCATGTAAGCATCCTTACCCATCCTTTTCCCCGCTTGATCAAGGATTTCGCTCATCCGTTCTGAAAGAACCGCTTCCTGGGCCAGTCTGTCCGCCCGGCGATCCCCTTTGGGGACAGAGCAGTCGATGATCATCCCCTGTTCACGAATGGATTTAAAAAGTTTACGGCGTTTATCAACCAGGTCTGTGGTAATGATAAGATGGTTTCCTTTTGGGAACCCATTTTCTATGGCTTTTTGCAAAAGAGTAGCATTGTCTTCTTCAGAAGCTATGGGAAGGTTGTTCTCGATGCAAAATTTCAAAATTTTATCAATCCACTCATCATTACCCAAACGGTCCACATCGAATTTAATTGTTTTGCTTCTATTTGCCTTGCTCACATCATCGTATGAAAAATTTGAAAGACCCAGGAAACTTAAAAAATATTTTGCAGCCTTTTTAATATCATGAGTATCATAGGCTTGTTTTGCATTTTCCAGAAGTCTGCCTTGATCCTGTTTTGAATAGAATATTTTAGAATCACAAATGGCAACAACCTTTGGGCCTGACAAAAGCGAATAGGTGTTTGACCGCTCGATGGCTTGTTTAATATTTTCATTTGTGCCCTCAACCGGCTCATAGCTCAGGATTCTTTTATTCGCAGGGATTATTGCATCCAAAAGCGAGTCCAGTGAATTCTTATATAGCAGCTCTTGGCCATATATCAGATACACCGGTGCAAAATCACCGGTTTTCCGGTCTTTTAAATAATTGTTAAGCTCTCTGTAATTTATTTCGGGCATAGGTTACAATTGAAAATTGAAAATCACTCCGGCATCTTTTTAAAAACAAGATGAAATACATAAATAGTAATTCCCACAGTTATCGCACTGTCCGCGACATTAAAAGCAGGCCAGTGATAGCTTCCGATGTAAAAGTCTAAAAAGTCGACAACCTTTCCGAAACGAATTCTGTCGATAAGGTTTCCTAAGGCCCCTCCTAAAATCAAAGCAAAACATGTGGAAAGCAGGGAATATTTCTTAGGTGTATTTTTGTAGAGATAAAATATCAGACATATGGCCAATGATGAGAGCAAAATAAAAAGCAGATTGCGCAGAAAAGGACTTTTATTGGCCATAAATCCGAACGCGCCGCCGGGGTTAAGAATATGGGTTATGTTAAAGAAACCGGGTATAACTGTTATCGAGTGGTAAAGCGTCAGGGTGTTCCGGATGACGGCCTTTGTTATCTGATCGGAAATAATGACCAACCCGGCGATGGCGGCAAGCTTTAAGTATTTATTATGTTTAACGTCTGATCCGCCTGGAGAGAAGAGACTCGAGCTCACCTTATGTTATTCCTTTTAAAAAATTCATCAATCATCAATCATCAATTCTTTAAGCGCATCCTGACACCGGCTGCAAATGGTTGGATGTTCTGAACTTGCTCCAATAGAATGGTCGTATATCCAACACCGTTCGCACTTTTCACCCGTTGCAGGTTCAACCAGAATCGACAGGTTGTCGATATCCTGGCTCTCAAAAGCACCGGCAGGTTTGCCGCCATTTACCAGAGAAGTGCCGGAAACAATAAATATGGTCCTCAATTCATTTTCGTAGGGGTATAGGTTATCATACAGGTCATTATCTGCGTAAAGCGTAACAAAGGCATCCAGCGAATGACCGATACGTTTTTTAGCTCTGGCCTCCTCAAGGGCCTTTGTGACATCGTTACGCACCTTAAGGATTCGTTTCCACTTTTCCGCCAGTTTTTCATCCTTCCATGCTTTATTTACTGCAGGAAGAGACGTCAGGTGAACGCTCGATGCATTTTCTTTTCTTCCGGGCATGAAGCTCCATATCTCCTCAGAGGTAAAAGCGAGTATCGGTGCCATAAGCCTTGCCATGGTATCCAGCAAAATGTGAATAACGGTCTGTGCGCTTCTTCTACCTGCTGATTCAGGGGGAGATGTGTATAGCCTGTCCTTTAAAATATCCAGGTAGAACGCCGAAAGATCCACGATACAGTAGTTGTAAAGTGCATGGTAGATAATATGAAATTCATAGGTATCATAGGCTCTCAGTGTTCGTTCAACGACTTCTTGAAGCCGGTACAGGGCAAACCTGTCGATTTCCGGCATGGAACCATAGGCGACGGTATCTTTTTCAGGATCAAAGTCATATAGATTGCCCAGCATAAATCGACTCGTATTTCTGATTCTTCGGTAGGCATCGCTCAACTGTTTCAAGATGTTTTCAGAAATACGAATGTCATCCCGGTAATCAGATGCCGAGACCCAGAGACGGAGAATCTCCGCCCCGTGCTTTTTAATTACCTCATCCGGAGCGACCACATTCCCCAAAGACTTGGACATCTTTTTGCCTTGTGCATCCACAACGAACCCATGGGTCAATACCGATTCAAAGGGCGCCGCCTCCCGTGTACCCACAGCCGTAAGGAGCGAGCTGTGAAACCATCCTCTGTGTTGATCGCTCCCCTCAAGGTAAAGATCGGCGGGCCATTTCAGGCTAGAGCGCTTTTCAAGTACCGCAGCGTGGCTGACACCGGAATCAAACCATACATCCAGGATGTCATCTTCTTTAACAAATGTTGTATGACCACACTGTTGGCAGACGGCATCTTCGGGGAGAAATTCTTTTGCATCTTTTTCAAACCATATGTCGGCGCCATGCTCTTGAAATTTCGTATATACTCGATCTATTATTTCCGGGTTGATATATAATGTGCCACACTTCTCACAATAAAAAATCGCTATGGGCACTCCCCAGGTCCGCTGCCTGGATACGCACCAGTCCGGTCTGTTCTCGATCATTCCGTAGATTCTTTCTCTTCCCCAATGCGGTATCCATGTAACCCTGTCGATCTCTTCAAGTGATTTTTTCCTTAAGCCGGTTTTGTCCATGGAAATAAACCATTGGGGGGTAGCTCTGAAAATCACGGGCTTTTTGCATCGCCAGCAGTGGGGATAAGAATGTTCCATTGTCTCCTGAGCAATAAGGAGGTCATTTTCCCGCAGCCTGGCAATGATATCCGTATTGGCCTTGAAAACGAATTGACCGCTGAAGAAATCGTCTTCTTCTGTAAAACACCCCCTTTCATCTACAGGAGAGTACGCATCCAAATCGTACAAAAGGCCCACATCATAGTCTTCACGTCCATGGCCGGGAGCGGTGTGAACACAACCGGTGCCTGCATCCAAGGTGACATGGGAACCCAGAATAATTATGGACTTTCGGTGATATAATGGATGCAGACACTCTTTTCGCTCAAGACGGTCCGCTTGAATTTCGGCAATTATGGAAAAATCTGAAACACCAAAAGTTTCCATACAGTTTTCCACAAGTTCCTTTGCCAAAATCAGCACATCACCATTTTTTGTATCCACTGCGGAATAAATAATATCCGGGTGAAGCGCTACGGCAAGGTTTGCCGGAATGGTCCACGGTGTTGTTGTCCATATGACGACATAAACCTTTTTATCACCAAGATCGGGAATCTCGGTGCTCAAATCGTCATTGAAGGGGAATTTGACAAAAATCGACGGTGATGATTCATCATGATATTCTATCTCAGCCTCAGCAAGAGCCGTTTTACAGCTACAGCACCAGTAGATCGGTTTTTTACTTCTAAACAGGCTCCCTTGAGATGCAAATTTACCGCATTCTCGAGCGATGGTGGCTTCATATTCGTAGTTCATAGTCAAATAGGGATTCTCCCATTCGCCCATGACACCCAGGCGCTTGAATTCTTCACGTTGAATATCGATATATTTTTCAGCATACGCCCGGCATGATTTTCTTATCTCTGCCTGAGACATTTCCAATTTCTTGGATCCCAGCTCTTTTTCAACATTGTGTTCCACCGGAAGCCCGTGACAATCCCATCCCGGTACGTAAACGGCGTCATAACCAACCATTTGTCGAGAACGAACAATAATATCCTTCAAAATCTTGTTAAGTGCCGTACCGATATGAATATGCCCGTTTGCGTAAGGAGGGCCGTCGTGCAGTATATACTTTTCACGGCCTTTGGAAGCCTGTCTGATCTTTTCGTATAAACGGATCTCATCCCACAGACGCAGTTGTTCGGGTTCACGCCTGGCAAGACTGGCTTTCATGGGAAATTTTGTACTGGGAAGGTTGAGCGTTTTTTTATAGTCCATACATCCTCCAAATTCGGATTTTAATCGAGCTGAAATTTAATACCGTGAATCTGAGTGAAACTCAACGCTTGCAGAATTTAAAAAATTTTTCAACAGATTATGGAGCCCACCGATAATAAAATATAGAAAAATACTTGCAAAACCGCTTTCTGTCAAGAAAATAGATGCAACCTAATTCTGGATACTTGGGATTAATTTTGGTTTTTTTTTAGATTTTGCTCACCAAAAAGCCCGAACAACATCTTGTTCGGGCCTACCGAATGTTAATGCAAATGTCTGTTTTATTATATAGTGTCCATCCAGAAATGAGGATTTTTCGTTAAGATCAAGGCAAATCTGCAGGATAGCAAATTTGGACAGCTGTCAAGCTGCCCGCAAGGGCGAGGGGCATGGATGCCCCGAGTCAACACGAAAATTTTAACCACCCCAGTACGATCTGCCGGACCTACGGGGCAGGCAGACATACACCGAGTATTTCGAGGATTAACCCGCCAAAGATCGGTGGCGGGTTAAAATTTGAGTCTGATGCAGATTTTGGCGAAAAAGACAGTTTTCGTTCAGGCACTAAATAGGACCTGGAACCGGTACTAATATACTCCGAGATCTTTCAGGACTTTATTGATACCCAGTTTCTCGACTTTCAATCTTAAGAACTCGGCAATAGTCGGTTGATACGCTTTTACTTTAAGATACATATTGGCTTCCGAGGGGATTTTGCTTCCTTTTTTATTGTTACACGATTTACAGGAAGATACGCAGTTATCGAAATCTGTTTTACCTCCCCTCGATTTTGGAATAATATGGTCAATCGTCAATTTTCTTTTTTCACCGCCGCAATACGCACATTTGAATCCGTCCCGGATAAGAACGTTCTTTTTGCTGAAAGGGACCCTATTGATGTAGAGTGTTCTGATAAGCTTTATCAGCCTCATTACTGCAGGAACTTTTACGGCAAGCCCTTCAGCGGTTCTGATTAATCTTTCAGACTGCCTTATTACCTGCACCTTACCCTTTGCGATCAAGCACATTGCCCTTTTCCAGTTTACAACATTCAGAAAAGTATAGTCGGCATTCAGCAAAACACATTGATGCATAATTCTATCCCCTATTCAATTATTTCAGAGCCCTATATCCTATCTTTTAAAACAAATCAATACCTCTTTAAAATTTGAATGTTATTTATTTTTCAGTTTTCCAACAGGCAATATGTAAAGCGGCTCCTCATCGGCCTCGCAATTTAATATTTTTTTCACTTTATCGCCATGGAAAGCGCCTATGGGAACCGTTCCAAGACCTAAGGAAACCGCCTGTAAACAAATATTTTGGGCGGAATGTCCAACCTCCATATGCACATATCTTATTCCCCGTTGCCCATATTTAACGGTCATTCGATGGTAAACCGCGCAAAACAATATGACGACCGGAGCATTTTTTACGGCACTCTGGTTCAATGCCGCCCGGCACAACTCTTTTCTTTTGTCTCCCTCAACAACTTGCAACAACTCATGAGAGCCGGGTTTGTATTTATAAATCCCTGTGGCAAGCCCTGTCACTTTTTCGGCAACAATATATATCTCAAGCGGGTAAAGTGCTCCGGCGGAAGGTGCGGTTCTGAAACCTCTGTGATGCGTGACGCCCTGGGCCGCCCACAGGAGTTGTGAAATATCAGCAAGCGCTAACGGTTCATCTGAATACGTTCGGATAGACCTTCTTTCAAACAAGGTACTTTCAACCGACGACCGGCTGTCATATTGAGGCTGAGGAAGTTTTATTGTTTCCGAAAACGTTTTGCCATTCATGCATTCACCGATTTTCACAGGGAATATTATTATTAAAACCAAGAGGATTCCATTAATTATTAATCTATTTATTCTTATTCTCGTTATTTTCATTATCTTTTTAACTTTTTTCAAGAAAAATTTATGCAGATTTTAGATAAAATTCTCTGGGATTAAACTCGGATACCCCACCAAAATTCTTTTGGCAGATTCAAGATCTTTAAACCAGGACGAGTTGGTTCCCACGTACTCAATAGACACCCCCACACGACCGGCAACCTCCAAAATTTCCCCTAAATTATCCGGCCTGAGCAAGGGCTCCCCTCCCCCAATATGCACGGATCTGCACCCCAACGATCGAACCAAACGCAGATGGTCTTCGGCAGTTGCCGGATCCATGTATTTTTTTCCCCAATGTGGACCACAGTTGTAAAGACAATGCCTGCAGCCCGAGGTACAGAAATAATTCGTGATAATTCCGCCTGAAAGGAGCCTTTTTATTTGGAATTGCGCCATATAACGTTGCTTCTGTATATATCTGAATTTATTTGCCTTATTTTTCACCCCAGACTCTGTTGCTTCGAAAAATCTTTTTCCGGACCAGCTCCCAAGTTTTGGTTTTAAAAACGAATCTTCAAATTGACCCAGCATCCGGCCAAACATCTCAAAGGGAATGTTAAATGACAATTCATCTCGATAGGATAGGCGGGATTAAAATATCATAGGGTAGCCGGAAACTCAATCATTTTAATCCTTTAAAATTAATCAAAGTGTGAGTGTGCTTCTTTTATCGCCTCGTTCAGGGATTGCCAGGCGCTGTCCATACCTTTTTTAATATCACTCCATGCCTCTTCGCTGGCGTTATCGATTTGATCCAACTTCTGCCTCATTTTTTCTCGCCGCTCCTGGAGGGTTTTTAATTTTTCCTCAAATTTTTTCTTTCCTTCTATTTTGGCATGTTGTGCTCGGGGAATATTTGTAAAAGATTTTAATATTTCAAATAATAATGGCGTATCTTATAAGTTTTTATAACCTCAGACTCATTATTGAATATTTATAACCTTGACAGGTCAAAAACCATGATTATAGATATAGTTAACCCATCACAGATTCTATGTAATGCATAGACTCAATTGCAAATTATCAATTTTTTTTCTTTACTATCTCTTTTTATTGTGGACGTTAAAATGAAAAGATATTTATGGAAAAATGTTGATTGTGGAGAACTATCCAGATTAAGCCAAAAATCTTTATATATTCACCCAATTTTAAATAGTTCTTCAGATAGAGATTTTAAATGTGTTAAAAGCTGTTCAAAACGAACACTTTTTAACGGCGGATTTAAAATCTACCTTCCAGACCATCCTGTACCCCAGTGACGCGAACAAGCTATACTCAGGCCTTAAAAGAACCATCTTTTTTTTGAATAACGGCACATAGAAAGATCATCATCAAAACAGCACAACAATTTGCTTTGTTTAAATAAATGATTTCGAAATTAATTTTTTGGATTGAATTGTGTGTCAGGCACCATAGAAAAATAAGTTTAATAGGAGGAAAACCCAATGAAACTCAAGCCGTTAAACGATAGAGTGATTGTTACCCGAATGGAAGAGGAACAAAAAACCGCCGGAGGAATCATCATACCGGATACAGCCAAGGAAAAACCCCAAGAAGGAAAAATTATGGCTGTAGGGCCCGGCAAGATGGATGATAAGGGCAAACAACGGATTCCGTTGGAAGTCAAAAAAGGGGATCGAATCCTTTTTTCCAAGTATGCCGGAACCGAAATCAAAATCGATGGAGTAGAGCATATTTTCATGAAAGAAGACGATATTTTAGCTGTAATAGATTAAGCCAAGGAGGTGAGACCAATGCCTGCAAAGATGATTTCATATAATACAAAGGCCAGGGAACACCTACTTAAGGGGGTAAATACCCTGGCAGATGCTGTGAAAGTAACCCTGGGACCCAGAGGCAATAACGTTGTTTTGGAAAAATCTTGGGGGGCTCCCACGGTTACAAAAGATGGCGTAACGGTTGCCAAAGAGATTGAGCTGGAAGACAAATTCGAGAATATGGGCGCTCAAATGGTCAAGGAAGTCGCCAGTAAAACCAGTGATGTAGCCGGTGACGGCACAACTACCGCAACTTTACTGGCTCAAGCCATTTACAACGAGGGCCAGAAGCTTGTCGCGGCAGGATCAAATCCCATGGCCCTTAAACGCGGAATCGACAAGGGCGTTGCTGTTATTGTGGACGAATTAAAACAATTGTCCAAACCCATTAAGGACAGAATCGAAATAACACAGGTGGGCACCATCTCCGCCAACAATGATGAAATAATCGGGAAATTGATCTCCGAAGCCATGGATAAGGTCGGCAAAGAAGGCGTGATCACCGTTGAAGAAGCAAAAAGCATGGAGACCTCTTTAGAGATTGTAGAGGGAATGCAATTTGATCGAGGATATCTTTCACCTTATTTTGTCACTGACTCCGAGAAAATGGAAGTATCTCTGGAAGACCCCTACATATTGCTCCATGAAAAAAAGATCACCAATATGAAAGACCTTGTGCCTCTTCTGGAAGAAATTGCCAAAACAGGCAAGTCTCTTTTGATTGTCGCCGAAGATGTTGAGGGCGAAGCACTGGCAACACTGATCGTTAATAAACTCCGTGGCACTTTGACTTGCGCGGCAGTAAAAGCGCCTGGTTTCGGCGATCGTCGCAAGGCAATGCTCGAGGATATCGCCATTCTTTGCGGCGGCCAAGTGGTATCAGAAGATCTGGGCATCAAACTCGAAAATATATCAATAAATGATCTCGGAAGATGTAAAAATATTAAAATCGACAAGGATAACACGACCATTGTTGACGGGGCCGGAAGCAGAAAAGATTTAGAAGGTCGAATGCGTCAGATCCGTGCCCAGATTGAAGAAACTACGTCTGACTATGATAGGGAAAAACTTCAAGAACGCCTGGCTAAACTGGTCGGCGGCGTGTCCGTCATCAACATCGGTGCAGCCACAGAGACGGAAATGAAGGAAAAGAAGGCTCGCGTTGAAGATGCGTTGAATGCCACCCGCGCAGCCGTGGAGGAAGGGATTGTTGCCGGCGGCGGTGTCGCGCTGGTCAGGTGCATAAGAGCACTGGATAAAATCGATGTTGTCGGTGAAGAACAAAACGGAATTTCCATATTGAGGCGTGCGCTTGAAACTCCGCTTCGGCAAATTGCTGAAAACGCAGGATACGAAGGTTCGGTAGTGGTCAATAAGGTTTTGGAGGGTAAAGATGACTTTGGTTTCAATGCTGCGATGGAAAAGTACGAAAATCTTCTTTCGGCCGGTGTTATCGATCCAACCAAGGTGGTCCGGTTTGCCCTTCAGAACGCGGCTTCGGTGGCCGGTTTGATGTTAACAACGGAAGCGATGATTGCAGAAAAACCGGAAGAGAAGAAAGAGCCGGCCATGCCACCGGGCGGAATGGGAGAGGATATGTATTAGGGCCGGACGGGTTCGAATTTGTCAAATTGAGAGACGGGATTCTCAGGAATAATTTAGTTTGTGTCCATTCATAAATGGTAGATTTTGGTTTCCGGCAAGGCCCGAGCTAGTTTTCAACCGCAGGCATAGCGCGCTATGTCGAGGATTGAAAAACGAGCGAGAACGCCGCCGGGAGCCGAAAGATGCCGTTTATAGATGGACACTAGTTTACAAGTTAATCCTGTCTCTGAATTCTCAAAGGTTGGGACAGTGCAAGAGTTAAGCACCATAAAAATCTGGAACACACGTATGAAAATAAATCACAATTGTTTTTGTTAAGTATGAGGTGATTTATGAATCCATATACATTTACAAACAATTCAAAAAGCAATGAAGACCTTTGGATGAATCAAAAACAAATGGATTCAGCTCACGATTGGGTCTTTCAAAATTGCCGTGAGAAAATTACGGGTCATGATTCAGAAAACCGTCCATATGATCGCCACGCGTGTGAAGGGGAGATTATTTATAAAATTTATGATTTTTTTCATGATGACTTTAAAACCATAAACGCCGTTGCCTGCAACATCAATAAAAAAGGATTGATTTTCCTGACAAACCAGCATTTAGAGGTCGGTGATCCGATCTTTATAAGGGTAAAAAAACTCTTTAGAGAACATCTCAATACTGAATTGCATGAAGGACTTCATGCCCAGGTGATTTGGTGCCATAAGATTTTCGATCAAACGCATGACTTTTGTTACCAAGTGGGTGCAGAGTATTTTTCCTAACCTATTCAATTTCCGTGGACTCCATAAAGCATCTTGTCAGTCATGTCATACGCACAAACTTTCGATAGACAACTGGTTGTGTTTGAGATTTTGTTCCCGGATGGCTGATTCTTGGCTAACCGTCCCCATCAAAAAAACCACCCAGCGATCCCAGGATGGAACCTTCTCCCTTTCCGCCACCCCTTTCCGGAGAAGCTTGCAGCATCCTCCCTGCCAGACGTGAAAACGGTAATGATTGCAGCCAGATTTTTCCCGGACCATGAAGGGTTGCAAAAAAGAGTCCTTCACCGCCGAACAGCGCCGTCTTAATGTTGCCCGCCTGCTGAATTTCAAACTGAACACTACTCTCCATAGCAACAATGCATCCGGTATCCACATGCAGCACTTCACCGGGCTGAAGTTCTCGATCCACCACGGTCCCGCCGGCGTGAACAAATACCAGGCCGTCCCCTTCGAGTTTTTGCATAATGAACCCTTCACCACCAAATAACCCGGTCAGAATTTTTCGCTGCAGATGAATTCCGATGGAAACTCCTTTAGCGGCACATAGAAAGCTGTCTTTCTGGCAAATCAGGCAACCATCCACGCTGGTTAACGGCACCGGAATAATGTTTCCGGGATAGGGAGCGCCGAAGGCCACATGGGCTTTCCCCTGTCCGTTATGGGTAAAAACCGTCATAAACAAACTTTCACCGGTTAGCAACCGCTTCCCGGCCCCCAGCAATTTGTCCATGAATCCGCCGCCTTGACTTGCGCTGGAAGCATCGCCGAATACCGTCTCCATGGCAATGGAACTGTCCTTATACATCATGGCGCCTGCCTCGGCCACGGCACTCTCACCCGGATCCAGCTCCACTTCAACAAACTGCATCTCCGAACCCATAATTTTAAAATCGATTTCATCTGCCGTACTTCTCGCAGAAGGGGGAGGTCCGGGAACCTCACGATCAGACGAACTCAATTCGTCAATCTGGGAGATGGGCAGCCAATCGGCAAATCCTTCACGCCAGACATGTCCGTTCGGATTTTTTTGGGCATGGGCAATGGCCTGTTCTTTATCAAAGGGGCCGATTTGTTTTCCGTCATAACTTAAATACCACTGTGCCATGATATATCCTCCTTTTGTTTCCTAAAAGATATTCGTTATTCGTCATCCGTCACTCTTGCCGGAACCCTGAACCATTGAGTTCGTTAACGGTTATGGTTTTTCAATTCCAAGTTTCCGGTGAATATCGTCAATGTCCGACTCCTCCAGGCCCAGTCGTTGGGCCAGGGTATTGATATACGTCCGTTCAACATCCGTATCCACCTCAATGGCCAGAAGTGAGACCGTATAAACCTGTTTGGCCATTTCTTGCGATTTAACCGCTGTTACAATATTCTCCATATCCACGGGAGATAGAAGCTCACGAACAACAAAGGAATGCTCCTGGTCGCTGAGATTAACGGTTTCAAGCTTTCCAAGAATACGGTTCCGTTCCTCCTGATCAATCACACCGTCGGCATTGGCGGCGGCAATCATGGCGCGAATCAGTAGGACAGCATCCTGGCCACCTTCAGAATCATCAACAGCGGGAGGGCCGGCGGACGCCGGTGAAGGAGGTGGCGATGGTGCCACCGCTGTCCCCCCGGGCGGTGGTGGCGGCGCTGATGGCACGCCAGGTGCCGGCGGTGGTTTGGGAGGTGACATGGTATGACCAGGTGCCGGTCCGGGGGGGTGTTGGCCGGATTCGGAAGCTTTGGATTTATCCATAAAATGTTCCACAGCCTCCATTGCAACGCCCGCAAGACCGAGGGCGGCACCACCGGATACCAGACTGCCAAGGCCCCCGCGCCGGCGTGATCCCCCCATCAATAAACCGCCCAAAAGTTTTTCCGGATTAAACATGGTTTCCCCCTTTTGAAGTGAAATTAGTCGTATTTAATATTTAATTCCTTTTCTATCCTCTTTCTTAGATAAACAGAAAGCAGCATTCCCAAAATCGCCAGGCATTCCGCATCCAAATACTTTTCTGCTCGTCTTTCAAAAAGTATGGAACAATGCGCAGGAAATTCATCATCCTTATCGTTATACAGCAGAAGAAGCGGAACCTTTGGAAGGGGATTAAATTGCACGGAGAGTTCATACGAAAGTTCGATAAGGGGTTGATATCCTCCAAGCATATCACATGACGCTTTAAGCTCACCGAGTCTTCCTGAAAAATGGTTAGCCACCGGTTGTTCCACGGCGTTTAAAAAAAAACTGGTCAATGGACCGGAGTTCTTAAAATCTCTGTAGGATACCCACTGATCTGCAATTGGATTTGTTTTCGGGTAAAGAAGAAGGTATTTACATAAAACAACGCTTATTTCCAAGGGCGGCAGCTTTCCTGATGGGTCAATCACACCTTTTGTAGAAACCCGGTACGGTTTTCCGAAAAAAGGAACCATAACTTCATCATTTTCAACCGCTACCCCGAGTATGTTTTCTAAATATTTAAACTCAATTTGGCCAAGCTGGCCCAGGTAGTTTTTTAACGTTTCTTCAAATACCTTTGACTTTGTAATCATATTTTTTCCTTTCATCAACTGAATACTAACCCATAAAAAAATTGGCAAGCTTTTTTGGCCCCACCATGGGGTAAGGTTTGACTAAACCGCAAAATTATGGAATATGTTTTTATATAACCGAGGTAAACCATGAAAACAAGCCATCAGATAATTTTTAATAATTCAAATAAAATGAAAACCATACCTTCAGAGAGTATTGCCTTAATGGTTACCTCACCCCCATATCCGATGATTGAAATGTGGGATCAAATGTTCGCTGACCAAAATCCGAAAATCGGCAAAGCGTTGGAAAAGAAACAGGGCGGCATGGCTTTCGAACTCATGCACAAGGTTCTGGACTCCGTATGGGATGAAGTTTACCGGGTTCTGATAAAAGGCGGCATCGCCTGCATAAACATCGGGGATGCCACCCGGACCATAAACGAAAATTTTTCTCTTTATCAAAATCATACAAGAATTATGGGATATCTTCTCACGCTTGGTTTTAACGCTTTGCCTGCCATTTTATGGAGAAAACAGACAAACGCTCCCAACAAGTTCATGGGGTCCGGCATGCTGCCTCCCGGTGCATATGTTACCCTGGAACACGAATATATTCTTATTGTTCGAAAAGGTAAAAAGAGAGAATTTAAAACATCCAAAGATAAAAAGATCAGACGTGAAAGCGCTTTTTTCTGGGAAGAAAGGAATGTATGGTTTTCGGACATCTGGATGGATTTGAAAGGGGCTTCACAAAATCTCTTTGATGCTAAAATCAGGAATAGAAGCGCTGCGTTTCGTTTTGATGTGCCGTATCGTTTGATAAATATGTTTTCTGTAAAAGGCGATACGGTATTGGATCCATTTTTCGGAATCGGCACGACAATGTATGCTGCCATGGCTGCCGGCAGAAACAGTGTGGGGGTTGAGCTGGATCAAAATTTTAAAGACGCCATACTTTCCAGAATGAATACGATTGTAGATTATTCCAATGAGTGTATCAGATCCAGATTAAAAAATCATATAAATTTCGTGCAAGAACGACACAAGAGCAAAGGAGGGTTCAAGTATCTGAATAAGCACTATGAATTCCCGGTAATTACCCGTCAGGAAACAGAACTCCTTATAAACCGGTTGGAAGGTATTAAAGAAACAAACAATAATAATTTTCAAGTGATCTATTCAGATGAACCTCAACAGGAATTTTGTGGAGATGGGAAACGTTTTTTATCCACGAAGCCGGGAATATCCGGCCCTGAAAAGACAAATTCAAATATATTAAAAAAATAACAGGTTCAACTTATATTATTAGACTAGTTGTTTTAAGTAAATATACGCACTTAATTGAGCCAAAAACCAACTTAACTCGGGTATAAATCAGGCCTGTTGATAAAAATCAGTCATCAATTCTTTATCAAAGTGGCGGTTAATCGTTAACTGAGTAATGGAGTGATGGCATACTGGAATAATGGTAAGGCGGCCCCGGTCCTTTCCAGCTTCAAACCCTGTCCTTTTCTTTGGAATAATATTCCTGGTTGTCATAAAACTTCCGGGGGATTTTATTTTGAGCGTATTCCGGCGTTTTAAGTTTGGAACATCCGAGGACCATCCAGACCTTGGACAATCTTTCCTGACCGGTGACCCGATGCCGGATTCTAAAAAATGGAAATTTCTCGATTCTGTCCACGGCAACCCGGATATAAAGCAGCTCCAGGCAGTTTATCATTACGATAAAACCGATAATTGTGTTGAAACATAGATACTTAGTGAAGGCTCCGGGTTGATAAAGGGGCGAGCACTTAAAAATGTAAAAAAAGGAATAAATCTGAAAAATCAGGTACGCCAGGCCAATCGTTAATAAAAGAATCCCAAGAAGCCCCTTGGCCTGATAGAACATTCGGTCCCTGGATTCTAACTCAGAACATACATCAATTGTTTCATCTTCCGATGGTATCTCTTTCCCGTAAGCGACAAACTTTAACCATAACCGGTAGGCCCGCTCCCTCTCCCGGAAATACCCCCCGAAAAAGAAACTGAATATGCTCGTAAGGGCGGCAGATGAAATCAAGAAGGCACCTGGATTATACATAGAAACCTCTCAATTGGAACTGAATGATTTAGTTGAGTTTAAAACCATAAATGATTTCCGAAGTCAATCTTCAAATATGACCAAATTCAGCAAAATTAATAAGAACGATCCATGCTTTGGCATCGAATTTTAAAGATGAATCGTTACATAACCGTGAAGCTTCCTCCCGGGACACAAAAAGAACTTCGATATCCTCAGATCCTTCATTTCTGTCATTTGAAGGGTCTCCATCACACTCAACATATACCATGGAAACGGATTCATCGGTCATTCCCGCTGATGAATATATGCCCGGGCCGATTTTAATGAAACGGGTGAGTTTTAAACCGGTTTCCTCTGTTAATTCACGGCGGGCTGCTTCTTGAACCGTTTCCCCTTGGTCAACAAGTCCCGCCGGAAAACCGTATTCATAATCCGCCAATGGAACCCGGTATTCTTTGGTGATGACCATCTTTTTTTTAGATTTATGAAACGGAACCATGACCACTGCATCCGGTTTGGCAAAATCTTTGGTCACACATTTGGGTTTTTTTACTCTGGAAGCGACCTGCCAAATCTTACGGTCACCGTTTTTATCAATATAGGATACATTGAACAGGTTTAACCATTTAAGGTTCGTCAGTTTCTTTGAATCTATAATTACCATTTGCTGTTCCTTTTAAGGTGATTTGTTCTTTCCGAGGCTGCTTACCGGCTGTGTGATAGTTTAAGAAAAAATAATAAAAAGAACCCCATCATGATCATCGCCCCAGAAAGAGTGATGCCCCAGGAGAAATAACCGTTATCCGCCATAATCCCGATGAGAGCGGGGACAACGCCACCCCCTAAAACAAAAGCTACGGGTATGGTTAACGATATGGCCATATTTCTGTTTTCCGGTGTGCTTATTGTTGACAATGCCGCAAAACCCGCAGGATAGAAGCATACTGCCAACACGGGTTGAAGGAATACCACCGCTGCAATCCAATATGTCGAAACCATCCCTATTAGTACTGTAAGGATTCCAGTAACAAAAAATACACCAATCATAATGGGTTTCGAACCAAACCGATCAGTTGCCCATCCTCCTAAGAACGCCATCCCCAACGTCGAAATTCGGGAAGTGCCGACCAGACTGTTCGCCCAATCCAGACTCATACCATGTTCGGTGACCAAGTATAACGGAAGCATATTATAAATTCCGAGTGTACTTGTAATGGCCAAACTGAATAAAACAATTAAAATCCAGAAAGCGGGGATCTCAAGAATTTTTTTAATCGACGAAAAATTAGGTGCTTCTCCTGAGAAATTTCCCCCTTTACCCAGTTGGGGAAATACCATTCCCACAATAACCGAAACAATGCCGACAAAAAATAAAATATTACGCCAGATAAACCAGTGAAGAAGGATCTCGGCCAATAACGGTGTCAAAATAAAACTTAAATTCGGGGCAAGCTCATGAATCGCCACAGCTTTACCCCAGTGCCTGGGCTTAACCAGAGATGTAACGGTTGTAATCCCCGATGGAAGATATATTCCTGCGGATATTCCGAGCAAAAATACACAGCATCGCATCGTAAAGAGAGTTTTGCTAAAAGAAAGTAATGAAAGCGCTGCACCCACGGCGATTGCAGAAACAGCGATTGTTTTTCTATGGGTAATACGAGAAGATATGTGCCCGGATCCCAGAAGTGATATGAAGTATCCGATGGAAAGGAACAGAAAAAGCGAACCCGCATCACCATGGCTAAATCCCAAATCTTTTTCAATGGTGGGTAGTAACGGAGCTGCAATAATTCGGGCAGTAAAGTTTAATAAAAATATGGATGCGATGAGCAGGAGTGGACTGAGCTGGGTGCGAAACGTCTCACTGCCAATATCATTGCCTCTGCCAACATGTCCTGTCTCAACATCATTCAAAATTTATTTTTCCATTCCGAATTCTTTATTACTCGAGTTCGCCACAGAGTTTCCAATCGTTACGACGTGCTCTTAAAAATGTCCGCAAAGGGATTGTTAAACGGGGTGTTTTTTGTCTTGATTTTCTTTTCCCTGATCCGACGCTCCGGTTTTGTCCTTTGTTGTTTGCTGCGAATTTTCGGCTTTTCATCGGGATTGGTTTTCATGGAGAGGCTGATCCGGTTTCTTTCCAGGTCAACATCAAGTACGGTGACCATAACCTTTTGGTTCACCTTTACGACTTTAGCGGGATCTTTGACAAACCTGTCCGACAATTCGCTGATATGAATAAGACCGTCATGGTGAACCCCGATATCTACAAATGCCCCGAAAGCGGTAACATTGGTCACAATCCCGGGCAGCTTCTGGCCGGATTCCAGATCTTCAATTTTCTCGATGTCGCTTGCAAAGGCAAAGGATTCAAATTCATCCCGAGGATCACGACCGGGTTTTGCCAGCTCTTCCATGATATCTTTCAGGGTTGGAATACCCACACGGTCCGTCACATATTTTGAAATGTCAATCTCACGCCGAAGTTGTGCATCATTCATCAGATCGGAAACCGTGCATCCCAGATCGTGGGCCATGGAAAATACAATCCCATAGCTCTCCGGGTGTACAGCGCTTGCATCCAGCGGGTTGGCGCCGTTCTTTATCCTTAAAAACCCGCTCGATTGTTCGAAGGCCTTGGGCCCGAGACGGGGAACATTTCTTAAATCATCTCTGGAAGCAAATGCTCCGTTTTCATCCCTGTATTGCACAATATTTTTTGCAAGCCCGGGGCCAAGACCCGAAACATCAGTTCATCAGTCAGATGGCCGTGTTTTTCAAGAGAGTTGAGAATCGTTTCCCTGCGGCTGTCAAGTTCCTCGAGGTATTTCAATCTGTCCCTGATGGAAGTTATCGCAATTTCGTCAAGCCCCCCCGTGGTTTCCTTTCTGTAGCGTGCAATAAACGGAATGGTTGCGCCTTGTTCTAAAAGGTTTCCCACGACGTTTATCTGTATTTCTTTAAAGCCGAGTTCGTTGGATAGGGTGGTGATCTGCTTATCGTTCATTGGCTCTCAATCAAAATTCAGGGATTTTGCCTTAATGGGCATCCAGCCCGCAGGGCATAGCCCCCGATTGGAATACCCTCATCATCTGTTTCAGGTCCCCTTTTTGTTCTTTGATGTTTTATAAACTCAATTTAATGTAAGGCGTTAAACGACTTTCCGGGAAGCGAACAAATCAATATAACATCAGCACGTCAATTACAAGCTCTGAGAAACATATTATTTCTTCTAAAAAACCGGCCCGGACATTCCGGAGAAAAACATGAAAAAAGGCAGGCACCCCTCATGAACGGTGGGATGTCCTGCCCGGATAACGGCTTCAAAACTCATTCATTTACCGGCATTCGGCCCTATTTCATCTGAAATCCTAAATTATAGGTCTCGTATTCAACCGGGCCATCAAGCAATGGTTCAAACTTATTCTCATTTTCCGCTCTTACCTCACTGTTTTCCCATTGGTTCCAATCCTCTATTTTCTGCCACATGGATACCACCACCACAATATTTCGATCGTTACATCCACTCAACGTCTCCGATGAAATGTAACCCGGCTGCTCCATGGCCTTGTACCGGGCTTTGATAAGGAGTTTTGAGGCTTCATTAAGTTTACCGTCTTTTACTTTTCTTTTGATTAACACTTTGACCGCCATAGTGACCTCCTTTCGTTACATCGGTAAATAATAGGGCACAGAGGGGCAGCCAGGGAGGATAAATTCAAACTTGCTCTATTGCAGTATATCCTTTTTTTGAAAACAAAAAAGGCTATACTCTTCTTGATTTAAGCCAGTCGCGAACCGGTTATAAAAATTAACAGTTATGCAGCGGCTTCGGACACCTCGATCCGGCTTGTACCTCCGGTCATGGACACTGAGGCTTGCGATGAAGATGTAATCATTTTGTAGCTCCAAATCAAACGCTTCCCGATCAACCCTGCCAGGCGTTTCATAAAAATGAGCCCATTCACCAGGTCTTCTTCAACAAGCTTTAGCAATGCTCTGCTGTCAAATTTTTGCAGGATGGTTTCTTGCTTACATTCTCCCGATGCAGAATAAACATCCCGTTCGATCAAACTCGACCAGCCAAAAGCCTCTCCGGCACGATCTACAATATGAACCATCTGCCCGGTCTCACCGATAGTCAGTTTAACCCGTCCTTTGATTAGAATATAAAAATTGGTTGCGGGATCTCCTTCGCGAAAAAGAAAGTCTCCGATTTTATAAGATTCTTTTTCTGCAATATTCATAACTTCCTTCACGAAATCCCTGTTCATACCCCAAAAAAGTTCTGATTGCTGGATATACATGGCTCCTCCTTCCTCTCCAGATAACCACTGAACCCACAAGAAAATGCGGTGCTGATCCCGTGTTCATCATCATAGAGTTAAAAGTTAACTTAAAAATAAAAATGGATTGGGCGCCAATGCATAAGAAATTCCCCTAAAGAGGTCTAACACCGCCTCTTTAGGGCAGGATATGGGCATTTTTAAGAAACCTAATTTCATAATCATCCTCAATGTCCAAAAGTTTGGAAAATAATGAATAACGGTCAAAATTTGCGGTTGATCAATGTTAACAAATCCAAAGCAATGAAAATTTCATGTCAGATTCTAATCCATAATGAGCAGGGATCATTCTATCAGAGCATGACGAATATGAGAGGACGCCAGCAAAAATACAAAAGAAGGATAATCGTAAAGATGCATAAAACGCGGTGAACGAGAAAGCAGTATGAGCTGCTGTTATGTTATCTAATTTAATAACATAAAATATTGGAACCTGTCAAATTTTTATTAAAATTAGATTGATTAGTGACTTGGCTTTGATTATGTTAGACTTTTTATTTTAACCGAAATCATAAAATAAGGCTTGATCCGAACCATGTTAAGGGCAATTCTGTTTGATTTAGACAATACGCTGATTTTATTTGACGAAGCCAGGTTTTCCCGGGAATATTTCCGCAGGATAAAAACCCTGTTCGCAGATCTCATGCCCGCGGACACCTTTCGGAAGCGGCTGATAACCGCAACACACGCTCTATTGCAAAACAACGGTGAAATGACCAATGCCGAATACTTTATAAGGGCCTTTAATGAACAATCTGCAAATCGACGAGACAAGCTATGGAGACGCTTTTTGCATTTTTACGAAACCGTCTAAATCGGACTTTTTACGAGTTCATTAAAATATTAGGAGCAAAAAAATGAGCGCTATAAGAATGACTGGAGAAATTCGTACGGACTACGATTGTGAAGTAGCGGGTCTTCCCTCAGAGAGATGGGGAGAAGCGGTATTTAAGGTTGGCGATGAAGAAATTGTTCTGGAAATCAGCGTAGAAAAAGAGGTTATCGTCGCGATAATGGCGGGTGACAATAGCGTCTGGAAGGGTACCCTCGAAGGGCTTAAGAAGCTTCTACAAGGTAAAATAAAAGGCAGGTAGCCCCCTGGGGACCATGCCATCCCGCGAGACCTTTGCAAAACGCCAGGACGAGTTTTTCATGAGAGATGTGGGTGTGTTCCGGGAATAATCCCTATGAGATAGGATTTTCACCTATAAAAATGAGTTTTTTAACTTATGGACATATTTTATCAAATAATTAATATTTGAATAGAACTAAATGCCACTCAGCTTCAACATTATGATTTAAACCATGTGACGACTTGGTCTTTACGAAGGTTATACTATAAAAAAAAGAGGGGCTGGATGTGACATTTATTCAGCTTCTCGAATGTCCGTGCATCTCAATGCAACACTGCATTGTACAACGGCATTTAGGGAAGCTAACAGACAATAACGCCGGGTAGTATATTTGAAAAGAAAAGCTATCGGGCGAATAAAGGCAGATCAATATCGAGTCTGCCTTTTTTATTTTCCGTTTATCCTGTCCTTCAACTTGCCAGAGCATTTAAAGGTAACAACTCTTCTTGGGGCTAACATCATCGCATCACCGGTGGCAGGATTTCTGCCTTTACGTTCCCTCTTTTCTTTGACACAGAATTTTCCAAAACCAGAAATCAACACATCCTTTCCGGATTCCAGTTCACTTTTTATGATCTCTAAACAGGTCTCCACAATTTCTGAGGATTTGTTCTTGGTTAGACCGATCTTACTGTGAATGGATTCTACGAGTTGAGCTTTTGTCAGGGTCATAATTGTCTCCTTTGTGTCTATAAAATCCAAGATAAAATTGCTGTTCCAAGGATTATGGCAAAAATGCCAAAAAGCCTGTGGGTTTGATCGGATAATGAGCTAAAATACCAATCAGAGAATTTATCATAAAAGCCTTTAGGGTTTATGAAAATAAATAAACCTTTCGCCATACCTAAAAAGCCGATTATTCTTATAAACCATGGATGGCAAGTGGCTGATGCAGAGAATAAAATTAGGATACCAAATATAAACAGTAAGATAGATAGTATTTTATAATTTATACCTTTAATTATACTTTTCGCAACATTTCTGGTTTCATGGGTATAAAGAATAGTACAACATCCAACAAAGACCCAGATCAAGCTAATTGCATAAAGAAACCATTTCATGTTCGAAATCCTTTTTTATATGAGCGAACACCTGAATTTTTCATAACTCATTTTAACTGAGGGGTCCGGAAGTTTTTGTAATTTTATTGCTCCATGAATAATCAGCGACACCATCATACAAACTCACACATAAAACACCCCGAATGCTGATTTTAATTACAAAACGGAAATATTCTCATCAATTGTTATGAAAGATTCAGGTAAAAATTGATACCACGAAGCCAGCAAATAATAAATATAACTATATATTCTCAATTCCGAGGAGCTTTGTCAAGATTTTCTTAGGTACAAGATGCTGTATTTTTTAATATTCTTAACTTTTTTTTGAGTGTGATATGGGAATTTCACAACTTGTGTCCATCCAAAAATGGTAGATTTTGGTTTCCGGCAAGGCCCGAGCGAGTTTTCAACCGCCCCGAAAACATCACGGGATCTCCGACAGGCATAGCGAGCTATGTCGAGGATTGAAAACGAGCGAGAACGCTGCCGGGGGCCGAAAGATGCCTTTTATGGATGGCCACTAACTTGAAGCTTCCCGCATGGATTCGGCAATGCGTATTAGTCGCTTTAGTGACAGCGTGATGCGGGATGTCAAGGAGGGGTTCAGATTTCGATAATCAGTCCAATGGGACAATGGTCTGAGCCAAAAATATCATTGTCGATAAAAGCCTCTTTAACCCAGCCGTTATCGATAATATCTTTTGTAACAAAAAAATAATCAATACGCCATCCGATGTTCCGCTCTCTGGCCTTGAATCGATAGGTCCACCATGAATATTTTATGACATCCGGATACAAACATCTGTAGGTGTCCACATAGCCGTTTTTAATAATTCTATCGAGCCAATCACGCTCGATTCTTAAAAATCCGGAATTATTTTCATTAGCTTTGGGATTTTTCAAATCAATCTCATTATGAGCGGTATTGTAATCTCCGGTAATGATAAGGCTTCTGCCCTGGTTTTTATGCTCATCGGCATATTTGAAAAAATTTTCATAAAAATCGAGTTTGTATTGAAGCCGTTCTTCGCTCATTTGGCCATTTGGAAAATAAACATTAAAAAATATAAAATCATCAAAATCCATCTCGATAATGCGACCCTCATTGTCGAATTTCGGCTCACCGATATTGAAATTAATGGCCTTGGGCTCCATCCGGGTATAGGTGCAGACCCCGCTGTATCCTTTTTTTACCGTGGCATGGGACCAGAATGATTTATAGCCGGAAATATTTTTCATCTCATCCGTGAGTTGTGAATCCTGAATCTTTGTCTCTTGCATGGCAAATATATCAGCATCCATTTTTTTGAATGATTTAAAAAAGTCCTTTTTAATGGCCGCTCGAATGCCGTTCACATTCCAAGAAATCAGTTTTATTTTCTTTTTTTTCGGCATACAAAACTCTCCCACATAGCTGTATTTAGAGTATTTCTCAGAAATATGTTTATGTTATTATTTGAAGTTTGTCAATTCGAGCCGAAAAGCATATCTGTGCCTATTGCATATTCAGGGTTTTGGGCAAGGCCCTGAACATCTTTGAAATTTAAATCAATAACATGTCATTTTGAATCGTGAATAATTATTGACTCAAATAAATATTTTCTGTATTTTTAAGGTGATGAATACACTAGGCAACCCGTATAAAGAAATGGGCACCACATGCAAAACCAGGCCCATCGCTGAAAAAAAGGTAGTTTGGAAGAGGTTTGAATCGGAGCCCTTTGAAGAAGGAAGGTTCCAGGCCAAGGTTCTCTCCCGAAGGTTCATTCATTCTGCGGCCACGGTTTTCCGGAAGGCCTACCCGGAAGTTTACGGTTCCCCGCACGAGTTCGTGCTCATGCCGGAAAAATACGAGGAGCTTATTGCCCTCGACGAGAGCTGGGAAGAAGATAGCCGGAACAAGGTGTATTGCATGCCCGTGGTGGTTGAACTCGAAACCGACAAAGTGGTCTCGGCAACCATGCTCACAAAGGTCGAAAAGAACCTCCAGGTTGAGTTCACTTTTGCAGCCACCCTTCCCAATTATCGACTTAAGAAAATCATGCAGAACTTGAGGGCGATCACCTGGAAGGTTGCCCTGGCCTCAGGGGCGGAATACTTCACCACCTTCCTGGAAACCTGGCACGACATCACCCAGAAGTGGTGCATTAAGGACGGCTGGCGGGTGGCAGGAATTTTCCCGGGAAAATTCGTTCGATGGAAAAAACCGGACCAGGAGTACCGGGGCTGCACCGTCCACTGCTACCGCTATGCCCGCAAGGGTGAGGACTACGTTACCATGCCCGAGGAATGGAGCCTCGCCCCGGAGTTCAGTGAACTCTGGGAAGTACTGGAACGGATAAACAAGAAAATTGGCCGGAAAGGGGCGTGCAGATTAGGACCAATAACAGCGGATGAATTGTGTTTTCTTGATCATGGAAATTAGGTAACCGTTCACAGGTTCAGAGTTCAACGTTCAGGGTTAAGGACAAAGAAGGCATAGAAGATCCGAAGTCCTCGTTACAAATGTTCATTTTCCCAAGTAATTGCCAATTTGGCTTCAAATTTTGTATTAGGCCTGACGAAATTGACGTTTTTCTCGTAAATACGCATCCCAAATGCAGTCCGGGAACGAGAATGTAACCTTGAACCCCTGAACCTTTGAACCCGTGAACGCCTACGAAATTAGATATTAACATTAACTGGTGTCCCTCCATAAATGGTAGATTTTGGTTTCCGGCAAGGCCCGAGCGAGTTTTCAACCGCAGGCATAGCGCGCTATTTCGAGGATTGAAAACGAGCAAGAACGCCGCCGGGAGCCAAAAAATGCCGTTTATGGACAGACACTAACTAAAGGAGGAATCCCCATGCCAGAACAAAAAATACCCAGCAAGCACTACCACAAACTAACCGAGCTTTTCCCCGAGGCTATTTCTGCTCTGGAGAATCTCGGTTCAACCATTCGACGCGTGGGTCCTATAGATGAAAAGACTATAAATCTAATTCAACTTGCAGCAGCTGCAGCAATCCAATCAGAAGGTTCGGTTCATTCTCATACTCGTAGAGCGCTTCAAGCGGGAGTCACTAAAAAAGAAATCTATCATGCCCTTATACTCCTTATTTCAATCTTAGGGTTTCCCAGGGTCTCAGCGGCAATCTCCTGGAGCCAGGATATTATGGACAAGGAAGATAGAAAATAGCCTGGATATTTCGCGAGATTCAGGCAGTCACTTGTTATGTTACCCGGTTAAATTCCAATTAATTGATCCAGCTCTCTACGCACCGCCGAGTAATATGTTTTCCATAAAATCATTTTCGGCGTACGAAACTCTTTTAAATCAGGCTTAACCCAGTCCTCATCTTCGAGTGCTATTTCACTACCTGTATTGTTGTAGAACAAAATGCCGGGTGTCTTATCTAAACCAAAGTTAGATGCCAGCTTTGTTGCGGTTGCTTTATCCGGTTTGCCGTTTTCGACAACTTTAACCCGGGCAAATGCAATATTATTTGTATAATCAGGCGAAATGTATTTAATTAATGTTGCCACGCGTTGTGAAAATTCATCATTGTTCGAGTAAAAAAATACAGCCAGTGGCTTTTTCCGCCCGCGAACGGTACTCCAATAGTTCTCAAGGCTGATATCTACAACCGGCGAATTCCCCAGGATTTTTTCCACGCTTAACTTGGATAAACGTCGTACTTCCGCCATATTGATCTCCGAATTAGTCTTCACAGAAAAGCTCCGGATTGCGCATAAAACAAGCGCTGAAAAAATACATTTCTTTCATCATCTTTGACCTTTTCAATAATAAGCATAAAATGAGACCTTTGAAAAATGCCCAATTTTGTTCAAGGCCAAGAAAGGCGAAAATTTTAACCACAGACATACATTGAGTATTTCGAGGATTAAAATTTGAGCCTGACGCCGGTATTGGACAAAAGGGGGCGTTTTGCAAAAGTCTCAAAATAAAGTGGTCGGCCTAATCGCCGTAGTAAATTACAGCTCATTGCCGTCACAAAATCAAGCTTTTTTGTTTCCATTGCATTTGCTGTCCATCTAAATTTGAATATATCACATAAAATATTTTTCCCGTTTTGTTTACAATCATTTCGGGTTAAACTTTATATAAATTTTAACAACCTAAAACCGTCACAAAAAAGAATAACTGCCAAAACACATAAGGCCATGCCAAGAAAACGCATGGTGTAAATGTACACATTGCCGCTTAAAAACGATCGAGACTTGCCGACGAGTAAAGCGATCACGATTTTTGATCCAACAAGCAAGGCATAAAAACTATGGAACCCGGATAAATTTACCAATATGAACAAAGTAAAGATGATAATTGGCAAGTCAGTGATAATTGGAGCAAGAGCGACCTTAACCCCCGCTTTTAGATCGTGTTGAAGCGTTTCAGAAATGACAAGGGTAAGAAGTGGTCCCGGGGCAAAACCTGCGGATAGGCCTAATATCAATCCTATGCCCAAGAAATTTAACATTATAGATCGTAGAAATTCCGGGGTATTATACTATCCGTTCACTTATTTGAATGATGGTTCTTGAGAATTCTTTTTTAAACCGTTCGTTCTCGGTGTTTGAAAACTCGTCGAATTTTACAATTTCCAATTCCTTCATTAAATTCAGAAGTTCAAGTATGGTTCTTTCCGCAAGTTCATGGGTTTGAGTCGCCCTAAGATCCTTGTCTTCAGACTTTTGGATCGATGAAACGGCATCTTTAAATTGACTCTCGGGATCGTTGATGCGTTTAAGCAACACTTCAGAAATAAGTATAAAAAGAGCATCGATTCTATCACTTTTTATCAGTGTCGGGCTGTGAAAAAAAGAGAACTCTTCGTCCACGCGAACGGTGCCTTTGCCGAGATCCAGTATTTTCTCGAACCAGTTCATTGTGTATTTTTTATATTCATCCTGGCTCCATTTACCCCTTTCCCAGATATGTGCCCGTATGGCTTGCGTTAGATAGGAGAGACAGTCCTGTTGATTATCATAATTATAGGTCCCCAATAACGCTCCTGACTGGAAAATATCTATTCCGGGGTTTTTTGCATGTTCTGATATTTCAGCGCATAAAATTCTTAAATCTTTTCCGGGTCTGGCTATCAGAATTTTATAGGATGGTTTTCCCTCGTCAACTCGCTGAAGCTCGTCTGCGGATTCAGGGGGGGTAATGGGTCCGGCAATAGATGGCGGTAAAAAAGCAGCCGTAAGGTTGGGACTCAGATCAATGACTTCCAGAGCAGCCTCGAAAACAGGAACGTCATCTTTTTCCAGGGGCTGAACAGGAATCAGTTTGCCGGGTTCCATATACGGTGAAAAAACATTCAATATTGCCTCAAGCCCGCCTTGCCAGTGGGCGCTTCTGGGATCTTTTTTTTCGTCAATCCATTGTTTAATTTTTTTGGAAATCGAGTCCATCAAGCGTTCCTCTTTTTTACCTAAGTTTAGCCATTTTTCGCGAAGAGATGTGCTGAGATCTTGATGCATCAAGAGTTCGCTACAAATCGAGCAAAAAATCGCTCGATTTAGGTACTTATATGTAATGTTTAAAAAAAGAATAGTGTCTACGTTTGACCTTTATGCTCCTTTCACGTCGATTCATCGTATCATAAACCTTGGATCTAAGGAAGTCGAGTTCTATAAATAAATCAATAGAATTCCCTTCCGGAAAGATTTCCTGCCTGTCATTTCCCCGGCACATTAAATGATATAATGCACCTTCATATTCAATTCGCCATGCTCTGCACATATTGATTTTACTGAATAATAACGGCTTAATTGAAAAACATTAATTCACAATTCAAGCTTTGACAAAAAACTACGGGACGTACATAAGTTTATAAGTTGATTATGTGTTGAACAGAGAAAAATCATGAAAATTGACCAGCTGCTCACCCCGTTTAACGGCCATACTTATTGCAGGTTGACTGATGCCAAATTTTTGAGCCAAAACGCCTTGACTGATACCGAGATCACGCACGGTCCAATAACATACGACACTACGAGCCTCCACGACCTTTTTATACTTGCCTGGTGAAAGGACTTCCTCACGCTTTAAGCCCATTAAATGCGCTACACGCTCAACCACCATGTTGAAATCATATCCCTCGGCCTCCAGACGGTATTTTCGCTCAAGATCTTCCTCGGCCTGCGCCAACATGTTTTCGACAAAGTCACCGTCGCCTAAAATACGTTCATCACCTTTCATATAGGCACCGGCTTTTCGCAAAGCTTTCACAGCCGACCAGCCACCCAGACTGCGAATCAGGCCTCCACCGACCAGCTCAGGCCGTCTTCCATGAGAAACTCCCTTTTTAACAAATTCTCGATAGCGCCTGCGGGCTGTTGAAACTTTTTTAGCAAACAGCCTGAGAACATATTCCGTATTCTGCCAGCTGTATTTACGCTTTTTTAAAATCACGGCATGACCACAATACCGATACTTATCCAGTGATCTCAGATCATTCACAATGCCGGCACGCAAGGGATTTAAATGAACATACCGAACCAGCTCTAAAAGATAAGGCTCCTCCTGGCAAAGAATTGATTTGTAGCGATTTTGAAAAAGATGGCCGTATCGACGATGGCGTCTATTAAAAGAAACTGCATAACCTGTGAGTAACCGACGCATTACCGTAGAAATAGGGGTCGCGCCTGTCTTTAATAATAAATGAAAGTGGTTTGGAATTAATGCCCAGGCAAAGCAGAAAGTTTGGGTTTCGGCTAAAATGTCACCAAGTCTTTCTAAAAAGTTATCCCTGTCTTTATCATCTTTAAATATGTCTTTACGATCAATACCTCTGGCGATAATGTGATGTAGGGCTCCTGGAGCATCTATTCTTGACTTACGCGGCATATGACTCTCATATCAGGAAACCATTACACATGTCAACTTATAATCTAATGTGCGTCCCCTATTATTCTATTACATTCTCTTTCTGGTTCAACTTCATCAGTCTCCTCACTTGTTGATCTGTGACCACCCTGTGTCCTCCTTTGTCATTTTTTTCAGAACACAGGATCATCTATTGTTTGTTCGGAAAC
>JAFDHQ010000156.1 GCA_019308685.1 Deltaproteobacteria bacterium | reverse complement strand
TATATAAATAACATGCCATTGATCACAGTTTATGTTTTAAAAGGAAAAACCGGTAAGCGATACACCGGCATAACCAACAATTTTTCTAGACGTTTAAGAGAGCATCGATCCTTATTCCTTGAATGAAGGTGGATGAAATTCTATTATATGTCTAAAATGCTGTTTTTATATTATTTATTATGATTTATGCGTAGGCTCAATACATTTAATGAAGTAGTTTACAATCGAGGGCTTCGGAATCCCCAAAAAAATTGATCGCAGAAATCACATAAGTAGCCCTAAAACCCGAGTTTGATGATATCACAGGTTTTAACGCTCTTTAACTTTGACAAATACCAAATCGTTATCTTATCCTTGCCATTTCTTTCAATACATTGAGGTTATAATTTGTTCATCGTTAATTCAAAAAACGTTGGAGATACTTGTAACGCCGTCCAGCCACAGCGTGCTGTGGCCATGCACGACAAATCTGTTAGTCGACCAATATAAACCTAACTCGACAACCAAGCTTCTGCTTCTGCTTTTTGGTCTATATCAAAAGCTTTAATTTCTAATCCTGGGAACAAGACTCCCTCAAATTCACTTACTTTCTTTAACCAAGTCTTATCAGTCAATACCGCTGCGCGATCAAATTTTTTCATAAGCCTTTACATCTCAGGAAGCCGAGAAAATTCGATTCTTATTGCACCCAGTGACGGAAGATGAAAATCGATAACTTCATACAACATTTTGCCATTTTCAATATTCTTCGACTTGCTGACTAATTCGTCTAATGCAATTTTCATATCTTCAGCGTTCAACTTCCCACTCATCTCAATATCTAAACGATTTATGCCCTTTGGTATTACTTTAAACATAAGCTCTCCTATTCATTGCCAATGGTGATCGCCCAACAAGCTGCAGGGTATTCCGGCGAAGGCGCATAAATACACTCTCCCCATTGACATTCAAGATCATCTCTATTCGGGAATATCAAATCCAAGCTTACGAATTTCATCGAATAGACGATCCTTTTTAATCGGCTTTACAAGATAACCGTCACAATCTGCTTGGGCCGCCGCTATAACATAGTTTTTGTCGGAAACTGCTGTGGTCATAATTATTTTAGATAATTTTTCCGGGTTTAACCCTTTTTGAGCCTCCAACTGTCTGATCTTTTTCAGCGCCATAATTCCGTCAACCTCAGGCATCAATATATCCAGACAGATGAAATCATAGGGCTGATTATTCTTTAAGGCTATTTTAACGGCCATTACAGCTTCGTTGCCATTGACGGCAATATCAACTTCACCCAGAGGGGATAGTAGCGTGTTGACAAGCTTCCTTGATACAAAATCATCTTCAGCGATTAATATTTTCATGCATTTCCCTCCGCTTTGTTAATATTGAATGGGATCTTAAGATTATATGTCTGAATCAAATCAGAGATGAAGGACAGCCCCGATCAGGCAGATATTGAGAATCATTATTAATAGGAGAATGAAATATTAGTGTAAATATAAAAAAATGCATAAACGATTAGATGTGAAATATCAAGGACAATTATTACCTATAAAATACCTATAAAATTTATGTATTGTCGGCGAATGATAGAGGAGGATTAGGGTTCCCCGGTGAAATCTCCAATAGGAGGTCGGCGTAAAAAGTCCCCGCGGATTTTACTTCAGATTCCACCTTTTTGCGTGTCCTGAAAATTCGGGCGGATCATACTGAATTTCAGGCCATATCCTCGACCAGTTTTGCAAAGATGTCGGAGTTGCTGAGAATGCCGACCAATTGAGTTCCGTCGACCACGGGTAATCTTCTGACGCTGACCATACGCATCAACTGATGACAGTTGGAAATCGATAATCCGGTACTGACAGTAAAAGCAGGCTTGGTCATCACGTCATCGACCGCAAGTGTTATCATTCCGGATGGGTCCATGACCATCACTTCAACGATATCCTTGCGAGTAATAACGCCGAATGCATCCCCATCGTTTTCAGGTTCAACGACAAGACTTGATACGTTGAAATCACGCATCATTTTAGTGGCCGCCAGCAAATTTACATCTTTACGGACGGTCTTGACGTTTGTCTGCATAAGATCTTTGACCCTGATTATATTTAAATCCATATTTTTTGCCCTCCATATAACACATTTAACTCTATTGAGGTTTAAATCCGCATAAATATTTACACCACAAGTTCCACGGCCTTTTGTTCTGCATTCAAAACAAACATGGTTTTTCCCCTGATATCTTCTTGGCCACGATAGACGTAACCGCCTATGTCTATTTTAGTACCACTATATACGGCCTTTATCACCTTTACTGTAACAGGCTCCGTCCCGTTTTTAGAAATTTTTTGCACCAGTTCTCGCCTGAATTTGGTCAACATTGTTTCTTTGCGCAATACCTCACGCCGATGCTTAACCAGTTTTACAAGTTTACGGTTTATTTCTCCGGAAAGTTTTTTGTGTTTATATTTTTTAATGCTACGGGCCAAAATTTTGTCCATCTTAGCTTTCTCTCGCTCAAAATGCTTTAACTGTTTTTTAGAATCAGCCAAAAGCTTCCGCGTCTTTGAATCCATTCCCACGCTCATATATGTTTCGACGCCGGCATCCGAACCGATTTCGTTAACTTCGACACCTTTGACAGCCTCGACGGAGCCGCCCCTTATACGACCTTTTCCTTGAGTTACAATTATGCTGCCATTGGTCGATACCGTACTGCGTAATATGTCGTCTCGGACGATGATGTCGCCGTCTGCATGGACCCGTGCACCTTCAAAAAAACGGGCAGTGACTTTTCCGCCGGCTTGGACACTTCCTCCTCCCGAACCGATGATTCCTCCGTTTATGTTGATGTCGGCGCCGGCTTCAACAATAGCGTCTTCAATACCTCCGCCGACTCTGATTTCATCGCTGGCCCTCACTTCAAATCCCGATTGGATCCAGCCTTTGATGTCCAGTGATCCTTCCATTGACAGGTTGCCAACTGAATAATCCACATCACCGGGCACTTCGTGTTCTTTGGAAATCCATATTTTGTTTTCCGGCGAAAGGAACACGATGCCGTCGATTTCCGATGTAAAACTACGCCCATCGTCTGAAACCTTAACATTGCCCGCCGGCGTAAGGTCTTTTTCATTGCCCGGCTCTGCGGGAATGATATCTCCAAAGACGTCAACCCCTGCTATGCCCGGCGTCGCTGGAATTTTAACTGCCAGCAAAGTCCCGGCCTTCACTTTTTGTATTGATTTTCGTTCTTTATAATCAATTTTTCCGGAAATTTCATCAACAGTTCCCGCGATTTTCTCGGGTTGAAATTTAAGTTCTATTTGACCGTCCTCTCCTCGCTGTGCCGCCCTCCCCTTTGCAATAACCACATCATGAACTGGCACGTTTTTCGAAACCGCCTCATTCAATGCTTGTTCAATGGCGTTGCGATCGATACCCTGGACGATTCCACGCCCGGCCAGCAACTTTTCAACCAAATCCACAGTCATCATTCTGCCCGACCTCGATGGCGGATGGACGGACAGAAAGACCGTCAATTTATCCTCTGACACATGCAGCGGCTCTTGGACACACAATTGTCCATCCAGGTAATCTGCATATCCTGCCGAAATGCCATCAGCAACCACAAAGGTCACGCCGTCATCGAGAACCGTGACGTTTGTCCCGGCTTTTATTTGTTTGTCCTTGGGTTCGGCGCCGGTCAGAGTTTTTCCGAATATCGTACTTCCATGAAAAGGTTTTTCTTGCGGAATTTTTACTGCAATCACATCGCCGGGCCAAAACATCTCCTTGATAACGGAAGGTGCAGGCAGGCTGCCGTCGTGTCTGGCCGCATCGACAATTTCGGGATCATCGCCATTAAGACGAAATTTGAAATCTATCCGGGCATTGACACCGTCTTTGGCCGGATTCGCCTCGGCGACCATGAAGTCCCGAATCGGTTCGCCAGCCTCAATTGCCTTTTTAATCGAATCTTCTTTAATACCGCTGATTACGCCGGATTGTTCCAGCGCCGCATACACATCTTGATATGCGAGCTGGCTGTTATCGGCAAGCGTCGGGAATATGGACAATTTTGCCCACATTCCGGACGTGCTTACCTTAACCAGGTTTTCTACCCACACTTTCTTTGGGGTTAACTTTGCCGCACCGTATATTTCAGCGATAAATGTATTACCGTCTTCGCTGACCGTAACATGGTCTCCGGGAGCAAAATCGACTTCATTGCCCCTGATTGAAGGAACTTCTTCACCGAAAATGTTTTTGCCCGGCGTTCCTTTTCCGGCGGATATTCTGACAGCGATAATCTGGCCCGGTTTAACCATCGTGTTTGCATTAGGATCCTTATTGACGGCACCCCGCCCGATTTTAAAATCGATTCGCCCGTCGTTGCCTGCTTTGGCAGGTTCACCGGCGGCAACCTGTATATTATTGCGAGGAGTACCGGTATCCACAACTTCGCAAACGATATTTTTGATGACTTCCTTGTTTATGCCGAAAATGATTCCCAGATCGGCGAGGGCATGTTCAATGTCCTCAACGGTTACCGGTTTGCCGTTATCCAAAGGCGGCGTTATGGTCTCGATGACAGCAACCATCTTGTCTTCCTGGACGGTAATCTCGAATTGTCCGGGCATGTTCTTTATGGAAACAGAATAAGTTTTTTCATCGACCGGAACGACCTTGACCTCGTCAGGCTGAACCCCGAGTTGCCGGGCGCCTTGGATACGAGCGGTCTTATTATTTCCTGCGGAAATAGTAACGGTGGTATGCTGCATTTTTCAACGGTCTCGCATCACTAACTTATTTTTACGCTCGGTTTTAATATTAATAATTCTGTGGATGCAAGTTTTAGAATTTCTCATAAATGGTTGATATATCAGTCTGGCGACTTCGAATAAAATATTCTATTAAATTCAAATATATGCATAAACTATTAGGCCTGAACTATCAAGACTAAATTTTACCTGTAAAATGCCTATAAAAATTAGGTGTTGTCGGCGAATGGAGAAGTGGGATTAGGATTTCCCGGTGAAATCCCCGATAGGGTGTTTGCGTAACAAGTCCCCGTGGAATGTTCTTCAGATTCCACGGATGTGTTTGCGGTACGTTCATTGGTTCATTACCGCCCGTTCGGCGGCGGTCAGGGCACCTTCGAGATAACCGCCGTGTTGGTCGGCGGTCTCGGTGCCGGCAAAATGGATGGTCCCGTCCCAAATGGAGGGTTGACCTGCCGGGGGGTGATAGTAAGGGTGTTGGTACATGGGCGGCTGGTCATACTGGGTGGCGGTAAATCGTTCGCGAGCCCAATCCTTGTAGAAAAAGGCCGTGGGCCAGGCCGCCGGTTTGCCATAGATGAGACAGGTCAGGATTAAAGAGAATGGTGGCGGCGGCAAGGCGCGGCGGCAGGGCAAGGATTACCTTGTTGGTTTTGAATCGGGTCCAGGGCTCTCTGTCCAGTTCGCCGACGCTGACCAGAGCGCCGGTGGACTTTTTTTCGATTTGACAGACCGGGTGATTGAGTCTGACGGCATTTTCAGGGATATGCTCACAAAGTTTTGTGATCAGAGCCATCATTCCGCCGCAAAGCCGCCAGCAGAGGGGTTGCATGGGGTAACCCCTGACATTATGGACGGCGCCATGGGGACTTTGAAAACGGCCCATCCCCTCTTCAAAATGGCGATAACCCTTTAAACCCAAGACTTGAATAAGGTGAACCATTTTCGGGTGAACCTCGGGCCAATACCAGGAAGGGCCGAGATCTGAGAAAAATCCGTGATGTTCAGGGCATAAAATCCTGCCGCCCATACGCTCACGGGCTTCGAGAACGACAAAAGATTTATTGCTTTGGGACAGGAGGTAGGCCGCATAGATACCGCTGAGGCCGCCTCCGATAATTAGGGTGTCAACTGTTTCCGTGGTCATGGTAAT
>JAFDHQ010000155.1 GCA_019308685.1 Deltaproteobacteria bacterium | reverse complement strand
AAAAAAGGAAATATTTCGTTAAAACCAACAAGCGTTGGTATGAACTATGGAATCAAAGGAAAATTACCAATTTTGTATCACCAAAAATATTAACTCCTGAGTTGTCTGAACGAAATCGATTTATGATTGCTGACTCGAATACTTTTTATGGTGATACAGTTTGCGGCATTATCCTAAAAGATGAATTTAGAGATGATATTAAATTAAAATATTTACTATCAATACTAAATTCTTTAATAGTAGAATGGTTATATAAAAGAACTACAGTGCCTAAAGCAGGTAGGTTTTTTATTTATAAAGTAATGTTTTTGAAAAATATTTCAATACCTGAGATTAATATTTCCAAACAAAATAGACTAATTGTCACCGCAGATAAAATCCTTGCCGCGAAAAAATTTAATAACTCCGCCGATACAACTGCTCTCGAAGCCGAAATCGACGGCCGCGTTGCCCATCTTTACAACCTCACAGAAGAAGAATACGCGCTGGTTTTGAAAGAAACGAACTGCCCGGACCCGTTTCGTGTGGCAGCGCTAAATGTTTACCGTGACATTACCAGAGGAAAAATCAAATGAAATGACTTGTTGAGGTTGATTGATATGAAATTATCAAAACTCAGAATCGAGAATTTTCGTTCCTTTAAAGATCAAACCATATATTTTGATGATTACACCTGTCTTGCGGGCGCTAATGGTACCGGCAAATCTGCTGTTTTGACAGCGCTGAATGTATTTTTCCGCAATAATGCTTCAACTGTAACAAATGTTCTTACTTTGAGTGAAGAAGATTTTCATCATAAGAGTAAGGGTAAGCCTGTAAAAATCACATTATGAGGATGAAAATTTTACGCTTGAAATAACTATTCCGCAGAATCTTCAATAGATGAAGTACTGGAGACCTGTCACAAAGAATGCATTAAGATAGAAGAAGAATATGATCTGTTTATTTTTCCTAAAGTCGTTTATAAGCAATAAATAAGGAGATGGTGAAATGAAAAAGCTTTCGGAATGCCGCTATTCAACAATGTGAGAGCAGAAGGGGTTCTTTTATGAACGATGCTGAGTTAACCCTGATACAATATCGTATAGATCGGTCTAAAGAGGCATTATCGGCAGCAAAATTGCTTTATGCGGAAGGCCATTACAATTCTTTATTAAAAGATAATTGTTTCCTCTTGCATAGGAAATAATATCCCGAATTTTCAAGTGATATGGTTTCTACGGTCTATTAGCGATCTATTGGCAAAAATTGCTAATAGAATTGCTAATAGCACTTGCCCAAAAACGAATTAGATAAGCAATTGAAAAACTCTTATTTCTGAATGGAGACCAACTAACAAGGAGACTTTATTGTTGGATCAAGTGGAAAAGGAAAAGATGACCACTTCAAATAAACTGCCCGAAAAGTGCATGGAATGCGCCAAATCAAGTGTGATACTGTTTCATAGAAAGTGTCATTTTTGTCGTGATCTGGAATTTCAGGAATCGGTTTTATGTGATTTGAACCGGTGCATACAAAGCAGATCAAATTTTGAATGTTGCGCCTTCCAGCCCATGTTTAAACTTGTAGGTCCATCAAAAAACGAAGAGTTTGTAAGTTATGATAGTTCTACGCAAGAAAGTAAGGAAAAGTTTTTCTTGGATTTACTCAATTCTGACAAGATCAAGTATGAAAGGGCATTGGCCTTGCAGAAATTGGCTCGGGACCCGGACGGCATATACATGCAGCTTAAATACCATTTTGCCTGGAATGTGTCCCTGAGAAGATCTATTTTTAGCCCTGCCAATAATTTCTTTGATTTTGTTAGCGATACTTTCCTGAGGTGCGGCGAATTGGCCGGAGGGTTTGTGGATTTGCTTTATCTGGCACCGGATCATTTACATTTATATGTAGAATCGGATGGTGAGCTTTCCATAGAGGAAATCGTCCACAGAATTAAACAATTTTCCAACGATGCCATACTTGAGAAATTTCCTTTGATAAGGGATACACTTGGTGGGAGCACTGAACTCTGGGATTATGCTTATTTTGTAGAAACCATAGGTTAACAATAATGACGGCTTCGTAAAAAGGCCAATTTCTGTGTTGTGCTTCATTTCGTGTTCACTGCGGCGTACATAAGTACGCCTCATTCCACAAAATTCACGACGCCTTGAACTTGACTTTTTTACTTTGCCGTCTCAATTTTGACTTTTTAGGAGTTCATTAATAATGAATAATCGAATATCTGAGATATTAAATGGTATTAAAATCTTCGACGGCATTTACAAAAAAGAACTCGTTGATGCCGCCATCGAGTTGCAAGAGGAGATAACGCCCTCTCTGATTGATATACTGAACAGAGTGCTTTCCGATCCCAACAGGTACCTTGAAAGTGAAACATATTATGATCATATCTATGCCCTCATGCTGCTGGGGCATTTCAAGGAGCACAAAGCACATAAGATTATTGTGGATCTGTTCAGCCTTCCTGATGATATCCCGCATGAACTTTTCGGTGACATCACTACCAGCGATCTGCCGGTAATTTTATTGAATACATGCGGAGGCTCAATGGACCTGATCAAGTCCATGGCATTGAATAAAAAGGCCAATGACTATTGTCGAATTTCCGCACTCCATGCCATGGCCTATGCCGTTGTTAAAGGTATTGTATCTCGTGAAGATGTATTAGATTTTTATAGCTCGTTGTTTACCGGTAATGAGACAGTGATAGATTCGAATTTCTGGGGGCTTTTGGGAAATTTGGTATGCGATTTGTATCCTGAAGAATTGATGGATACGATTAAAAAGGCCTATGAGGACGGGTTGATCTTTCCGGGGACGATTCAATACGAAGAGGTTGAAGATGCGTTAAGTGACGGCAAGGAAAAATGTCTCAATAGATTAAGGATTGATCTGAATGACTGCTCTCTTGACAATATTCATGATAGTATGTCCTGGTGGGCCTGTTTTAAACAGGAGAATAAACCATCCGTCACGCCCGTTTTTGATTTCTCAGCCACTGTTGAACGAACAAAAAATGACCGGAAGAAAAAGAAATCCGGTAAGAAAAAAGCCAAAAAAAAGAGAAAAATAGCAAAAGTTTCAAAAAAGAAAAACCGTCGCTAGTAACAGAAGACCACGAGTTTACACCAGTAAACCTATGCTGATTTGAATGGTAAAATACAGTAAGAAGTTATCACGTAGAATTTCAGAACTATGCGATCTTTTATCATAATATTGCATTTGCAAAGGGACGCGGTGTTGCGTATTCGAGAATTTTACGTCATTTAGCTCCGGGAGACCTTTTCCTTCACCTATAAAAAGTATAATTAGCCTTGACAAAATACGCCAATGGCGTATAATACGATTATGATATTCATCGAGACTTCCATTTTTACAAAGGAAATTCAACGCCTGCTCCCAGATGATAATTATCGGATGCTGCAAACTGCATTGATGCTCCGGCCAGATGCTGGAAGCTTGATTAGAGGAAGTGGAGGTTTACGAAAAATTCGCTGGAGTCTTCCTGGTAAAGGAAAAAGAGGTGCATTGCGTGTCATTGATTACTGGAGTCTTCCTGACACTATTTTTATGCTTTTTCCATACAGAAAGACCGAACAAGAAGATTTGACATCGGATCAGTTTAAGCTGCTCCGACGGATGGTAAAGGAATTGTTATCATGAAGAAGGAACATTTTGAAAAACTGGTTGCCAGCATCAAAGAAGCCGGCGAAATTAAGGCCGGAAATAGGGCTCCGAGCCGTATGTACGAAATAAAACCGCCTGAAATAAAAACAGTACGCGAGAAACTCAATGTTTCACAAAGTGAATTTGCTCTTATGATTGGAGTCAGTGTTAGAACCTTGCAGAATTGGGAACAAGGCAGAAGGAAACCGGAAGGACCGGCGAAGGCATTATTGTGCATTGCATCGAGGAATCCGCGTGCTGTTCTAGATGCCTTACATGCGGAATAGCGTTCGTATGAATGAGGGCCGGTCCACAGCAATAATTTAGGTTTTAGAGTAACTTGTCGGGTTTCTTGGTTTGTTCTCAATATCAAAAAAGGAATTATTTCGTTTTTGACTTATTTTACAAACGCGTTGTTTAAGGAAAAATAATCAATAGGAAATTCCATGCTGACCTTTTTACATGCTGCTAACATTCATCTGGACTCGCCCCTGCGAGGCTTATCTGGCGGATATCGGAACGATATCTTCTCCCGCAGGGCGGGATTTCGCTACGCTCAACTTGCTTATCTGCGGCAACACAGCCAAAGGCGGACAAGCCTCGACAATCGCTCAATTTAAATATAGAAGGTTAGATACTGAAACGAATATTTAAAATATCTCCGTCTTTTACCTTGTAACTCTTGCCCTCTAAACGAAAACAGCCGTTGTCACGGATGCCTTTTTCCGAACCGCAGACCATCAGGTCGTCGTAAGAAAAGCACTCGGCGCGGATAAATCCCCAGCAGAGGTCGGAATGGATCGTTGCTGCGGCTTCCAGGGCCGTTTCGCCGTCACGTAGCGTCCAGGCCCGCACCTCATCGGTTCCCACGGTAATAAAACTGATATGGCCCAGGATTTCATAGGCAAAGCGGCTCATCCGGTCACGGGCGGATTCAGTGATCCCCATCTCCGCCATGAACAGCCTGGCGTCTTCGCTGTCATCAAAAGAGGCCAACTCCATTTCGAAGTTACCTGCAAATTCGATAACTTTATATTTTGCTTCGATTTCGGCCAGAAGATCCTGGTTGCGACCGAAGTTTTTTTCTTCAGAGTTCAGAATGACAAAAAACGGCTTGTGGGTTAAAAATTGAAATCCGCTGATCAGCTTTTGTTCATTGTGGTTCAAGATCAAATCCCGGACGTGCCGCCCGCGGTTTAATTCCTCGAGTATCTTTTTGAGGATTTTCTCTTCCAGAAGCATGGCGTTGCTCGTTTTACCGCGCTTGGAACTCCAAGCGATGCGTTCGAGCCGCTTTTCGGTAATGATCATATCAGACAGGATAAACTCGGTATCGATGGTCTCGATATCCGCTATCGGGGCCGGAGCACCTGTCAAATCATCACTAAAATTACGGACAACCAGGGCAATGGCATCCAGATTGCTCACAACATTCATCTGAATACTGGAAAAATCGTCTTTGCGGGCCGAGCCCTCGGTCAAGCCGGCAAAATCGACAATCTCAATTGTAGCATAGGTTGTTTTTTTAGGGTGGTAAAGCTGCGTGAGACGGGTGATGCGTTCATCGCCTACCTCCACAACGGCAACGTTCGGTTCGGCCTTACTGTTGGCATAAGAGCTAACCTCGACTTCCGAGCGTGTCAGAGCGTTAAAAATGGTTGTCTTGCCGGAATTGGGCAGACCTAACAATCCGATCTTCATTAATCTCCTCTCCTTAATTTATCACAAACCCTATCTGTGTTCGTTTACACACAGGCAACATTTTTAAAAAGATTGGTAAACCTAAATTGAGCGATTGTCAAGGCTTGTCCGCCTTTGGCTGTGTTGCCGCAGATACAAGAAAGATGTCTTTTCGCTATAGTCGCCTATGCGGAACGTCATCTGACGCAGTAGATACGATGAAATTGGAAATCCCGGTGGGTTTCATATTCTTGAAATTCAGAATGGCAGAATACCTTAAAAATATTATTAAATTAACCATTTCAAAAATTTGAAACGCTCAGTTTAGGCAAAATAAGACTCATCCATTGGTTTGTCCACCAGGAAAATCAAATCAAGCAACATATATAAATTAAAAAATTTGCACTACTTTCAAACGCCGTTATAATTTCAAACAGTCTTCGTGTTTTGTCCCCAACTCCAGACATTGCGCAATATTGCGCAATATGTTATGTTCCATTTCAAAATTACCTGTAATGGAAACAATTCCGATTTTATCATGCGGCGTTAATATAAAATGAGAAATGCGGGTTAGTATGCTCTCTTTTA
>JAFDHQ010000154.1 GCA_019308685.1 Deltaproteobacteria bacterium | reverse complement strand
TCACCAATAGACTGTACAGGGACCCCGATACAATTCCTGCCAAAAAACCAAATAGATGCGCCATTACGTCAGTGTGCTTTCCTGAGCCGAGAATCCCCAAAAGCGCCAAACCACAAGCCAAAGGGAGAACCGCCTTCATCTTTTGCCCGGATGGATTGAACTTTTGGAAGAACTGATGTGCACTCAGTATACCGATTGCGCCGAATATGGCTGTAGAAGCGCCAATCGAAATATGACCCGACTCGTATAACAAGGCATTGGTCAAATTGCCGACGATTCCGGTGGCAAGAATCATAATCCAGCCCACACCCCAACCCATAATTGTACACACTGCAGTCCCAAAAATAGCAATACCGGCAATATTGCCCATAAGGTGCAATGGATCGGCATGGAGCATCAGGGATGTCACGCTTCTGTACAATTCTCCATGTAAAATATGAAACGCCGATGATCCGTATGTCTCTACAAATAAGTCACTTTTGTCACCGATTGCAATCGCGACATGGCATGCGATCAATAGAATAGATACCCATATCCCTGAAAATGTCTTCTGGTATTTGTAATATAAAGGGTCTTCGGTTTTCTGTAACTCCGGGTTCTCCTTAAGATATTCTTCGATGGCAGTTACAGCTTTTTCATAATCCGTATCATTGACCCGTATATCCCACCCGTGACCTCCTTTTTCTAAGTGGTGAGAAATGCCGGTTGAAGACAGGACCAGCCGGTAGGTATCCGCATCATCTTCTGAAAGGTTTTTAAAGACTAGGTCCATAATCCAAACCACTTCTCAGATTCCACCTAAATTCCCAAACCACTTCTCAGATTCCACCTAAATTCTGAAATTGTCCAGGATACCGGAAATATACGGCATACCATTTTGTCAACGGGAATATTTCACTTTTAATTTCGCATCGATTAACTGATTGTGAGAAAGACGCAGTAAGTTTTTCAGCTTGTTCATCAGATAATGTTCGTACTGGTCCATCTTTCCGTCAACATAAACGATCTGCCATAGGGTTTCAACAATCTCAATTTTTTCATCTGTTGAATAATTCTCATTGATCAGCCGGGCAAATTGCCAGAGGTCTACGCTTTCCTCACGTTCTTTATCGGCCCTTTCAATCACTGCGTCGGCATGTTCTCCGGATAAGCCGTATTTTTCTTTTAGAATCGAAAGAATGGTTTCCAATTCCTCTTGGGTAAACGTTCCGTCTATTCGCGCCATTTCCACAAACAGAGCGCAAATGGCAACGCACAGGTCGTGTTCTCTGTTTTGTTGTTCGGTGTGGGAATTATTGACTTTGGTTTTGCTGAAAAATCGCTTTAAAATGTCGATCATTAATTCGCCTCCTGATTCTGTGTCACAAAAAGAAAATTCATATATTATAACGTTTGTCCGCTTCAAGGCGCGCAAATCCTGAGGAATGAGGCGTACTTATAGTACGCTGCAGTGACGAAGGATGCAGCGCAACGCAGAAGTTGGACTTTTTACGAAGCCGTCAAAGTATGTTCAATTAAAAACGAGGATTCGACATTTTTTCTGGCAAGTTCCAGAAGATGCCGGTGATGCGTGAAAAATATGACCTGGGTTTGTTTGGACAGCCGTCCCAGCGCCTGCAGGGCCGCAACCGCACGGTCATCATCGAACTTGATCAATATGTCGTCTACAATAAACGGAATGGGTTCGTTTCGTTCCAGGTAATCCCGAAGACCCGCCAGTCGTAACGCAAGATACAATTGATCCGCGGTTCCGTCGCTCATGCCATCCACGGATACGATTTCTTTGCCGCCGGCTCGAACCCCGACAAGCACCGGTTGGCCGGTATCGTCAAATTCAGCACGAATCCCTTGAAATGAACCTCTGGTAATTTGCTTAAAAAGGTCGGTGGTATGTTTTAAGATGGGCCCCTGGCTTTTTTCCCGGTATCGTTCTATAGCCTGGTTTAAAATTTTTGATGCGATTTTCAACCGGGCATACTGCTCCACATCGTTTTCCAGCCGGCCCAGGAGGAACTGTATTTCTTCGGCCAATTCCGCTGCCCGGGCGCTACCGTCCATTTTACCGAGTTCCGTTCTCTCGCTTCCAATGCGCTGATCCAGTTCGGATTTTTCTTTATTGAGTGTATCGGTCTCCTCCGTCAGCCGGGCGATCTCCCCATCAATGCCGTCCGGATCCACGTTTAGGGCCTGTTCGATAAAATCATCAATGGTATCCCCGGCGCTCAACTGGTGCAGTCTTTCATCCAGGTCTTGTAATTCCGCTTCTATTTGTCTTCGTCTTTCGGATCTTCGCTCGGCTTCCGGAAGATCTTCGTATCTGTCACACCCGGCTTCTTCACACATGCTGTTGAGCCGGGTTTCTATTTCGGAAATCCTGCCAACCGCTTTTTCCATGCGATTCTGTTCTTGCGACAGCTGTTTTTTAAGGGTTTGCCCTTGTGATTGAGCGGCTCGTGCCCGTGTCAGCCTGCTGTTGAGTTCCAGTGTTGCCTCACCGGCAGGCAAATCCTTCAAGTCTTTGGCCACCGCATCCACCAGACCGGTAACCTTGATTGCAAATTCATCCGCATCACGGTTGATGCCGTGAATACGCTTTTGAAGAATATTGGCTTCTTTGAGCTTGCCAAAGAGGCTGTTGAGATCTTCCATCACCGCATTGGCCTGGGCAGGGACGGCATCGGCATCCAGACCCAGCGGCCGGACGGCCAGCGTCCACTCTTGTTGCCATTGAGAAAGATCCATTTCGCTGGAATCCACACGGGTTTGTGCGTCTGCCAGCTCTTGTTCGCGCTGGGTCTTCTCTTTTCGAAGCTGTTTTATTTTATTGTACAGCTCCTCCTCTGACCGAATGACCCGTTTACTTCTTTTGATTAAATCGGCAAGTGTTTCTCCATCCTTGGAAAGGGGCTCCAAAAGATTCTCTAAACACTGATTCAGACTTTTGAAATGAACGTCAATTTCCTCTTTTAACCGGTCCATTTTGGCCTGGTGTTCCCTGATCTCTTTGGCTTTTGTGGCCAGAGTCATATGGTTTTGCGCCCATGCTCTCATTTCTTTGGGGGATCGAGGGATAATTTCCGCAGGCGCCCATACCACCATCCATTCTTTGACAAGCTTATCTTTTACCTTTTCGGCAACATCAATTTCTGTTTTCAAACGATCCCGTTCTTTTTTATGGGAGGTTTGATCGGCGAGCAATTTGGCTTTAGCGGCAACACGTTCCGCCTCTCGCCTGAGCCTGTCGGCAATCTCATCCGCCCGGTGGACGCTGTTTTCAAATGCTTCCGAGAGTGTCTTTGAAAACCCGACTTCTGTTACATAATCGCTAATTTCTTTATCTGATACCGGTTTGCCCTCCAGAGCATGTAATATCAGCTGCCATCCCCTGCCCCTCTGCTCCCGTGCCTTTTGAAGATCTTCCTCGGTGGGCACTTCCTGCTGCAACCGAAGCTCCTCTATTTGCCGTTCAACATCAGCCAGGGTGTTTTCAATCTTTTCGAAACCCTCTTTTAAACTACCGTACTTAATTTCAGACTCAGCAGTTTGGTCTTCAAACAGACCGATGGTTTCCATTGAAGGCACCGGAAGGCGTTCCAACTGTTCCACCGATCCGGTCCAGAGTGTCTGTTTGCCAAGCAACATGTCCAGCGTCTTTAATGCGGAACGGATTTCAGATTGTTCTTTGCCGTAGTGTTTTTCTAACGCCCCGTATTCTTCAGCCCGGGATATGGCATCTTTTAAGGGGTCTATCTGCCTGGGAGTTCCAAGTTTTTCCAGCTTCCGGTCAATTTTTTCAATACGATGGATCAGATTGGGGATGGCTTCCCGGGCCGTATGGATGCGCGTGACGATCCGCTCAAACCGGGTTCCGAGGTCCTGTATGCGGACCGCCTCCGACTTTTTGATCCGTAATTTTTCAGCATGTTCCAGGGTTAAGTCATCCCGCAGGTTGCGAAGGATTTCCCCGGCTTCGCCGAGCAAAACACTCATACGCGTTTCCAACTTAATACGATCCCCGGCCGCTTTGTGCTGACTCCCAAATTCCCGATGGATTTCCTCGATCAACGTTGAATTTTCCAGCAGACTTTTGGAAACTTGAAGTTCGGCCAGTTCTTTTTGGATAATCTCCATGCTTTTAAGGGCCTGATCACGATCGTTTTCCGACACTCTGAGTTTCTGTAAAAGATCGACCCTTTGGTCCCGGAATCCTTCGGGTAACCGTACCGCGGTGGCATATGTTCGGAATTCATTGATTCGTTCTTTGCGTTTGGCGATAACCGGAAGCGCTTCCTGAATCCGTTCAAATCGATGCAAAACGCTCCGCTTTCTCGCCAAATCCTGTTCTACGGTCTGCTTGTGTTCCAATGCCTGGCGCAATGCTTGATCATGGGCGGCCCATTGCCGGCCGGGTAGCTGGGCATCACGAAGCTTTTTACGATTATTGTTTATGGTTAAAATCGCTTCATTGATTTTCTTCTTCCTTCCCGCCGGTGTGAAAAGACCGTCCGCCTCGGATTTGAGTTGTTCCTGAACCTCGCGAAGATTGGAGGCCCCTGATCCTGCAGCAAAAATAAGCTGACCCATGCTTCCGCCGCCCCGGATAATCTCTTTTCCGCCCCGCACCAGATCGGCATGGTCAATACCGAACAGGGTAACAAAGAGATCCGCGTCAACCCCGCTTAAGAATTTGTTGAGCAGGGATTCTTCGATTACCGTTTGATCATCTCCGGATCGAAGCGTATTTTGCCTGCCTTTTCGCCGGACAAATTCCAACACATCGCCCGTGCCGGATTGAATGGTCGCTCCGATTCGCATTTTGGCGTACGGATGAAGAAAGTCATCCGTGGACCGTTCGGGGATACCGTAAAGCAGGTTCCGCAATGCTCGCAAGGCGGAACTTTTGCCCGCCTCATTGGGACCATAAATCACGTGAAGGCCTGGATTGCCGGGGCTTAAATCAATTACCCTATCGGTAAACGGTCCATAGGCAATAAGCCTGATCTCGAGAATTTTCATTGGGAATCCTCTTTTTGCATCAGCCTCTGAATAAGCATTGGCCTCGCCTGCGCCAACAGACTTTTCAGCCATTGGGTATCATCAAACCGGATCCGATCCGGGTCCTGTTTGAGTTCTTTTGGCATTTTTTTCTCGAGATCCATCAGTTCATCCGATAACCCACGCAATAAATCCGGTTGGTCTGAATATTCGTCAAACAACCGGACAAGCTCTCCCATGGCCCCGTCACCGGTCTGAAGATCTTTTTCAGATGTGGGCAACCGGGTGTGAAATTTAATTTTTTCAATCCAGACCCTATGGCCGCTGGTATCTAAAGCCGCTGCCCGGATCTCATTGCCCCATCGGTCAACATTGGCAAGGAGTTCGCTGTGAGCCGTGGTTTCACCCTGAATGACAACACGGACAACCAGAGGCCGGTCCTCATTTTTCTCCAAAAGGGTGTCAAGGCGATTGCAAAAACGATCCATAACCGTATAGCCGCTTTCAGCGCCGTTTGAATCCACGGTGACGATCTCCCACCGGATAACATCCAGGGGTTTAAACTCTATTTCCGCACGCCCCCTGTCATCAACCGTAACGAGCACACATCCTTTGGGGCCGGTTTCTCGAACATGACGCCCTTGAATGTTTCCGGAAAATACAATCCACGGGTCATCACAAAGAATCTCATACTGATGAACGTGCCCTAATGCCCAATAATCATATGCTTTAGATCGCAATCCTTCCAACGTACACGGGGCATATGGCTCGTGGCCTTCACGGCCCGAGGCACAGGTGTGCAACACCCCCGTATTAAAATAACCGGGCACCGGTTCAGGGTAACGAAGTGATAAATCTTTTTTTACGGACGGCGTTGCAAAACTCTGGCCATGAATCGCAACATTCAGACTGTCGATGGTGTGTGTTGCGGGTTGGTTTGACGGAAACAAATGAACATTTTCCGGAAGGCGGAGCGTTTTGGTTATCTTACTGGCGGCATCGTGATTTCCGGCAATCATGTAAACCGGAATGCCGGCTTCGCGAAGTCTGCTCGTTTGGGATACCAGATAAAGCCCGGTGTTGTAATCTTTCCAATCCCCGTCATAGAGGTCTCCGGCAATGAGAATGAAATGAACTTCCTCGGCAATGGCGGTCTGAACCAGATTATTGAAAGCCCGCCGGGTGGCCTGGCGAATGTCATCTACCGGAGCCCCGTCATAATAGTCGAGCTTGTGCAAAGGGCTGTCCAGATGAATGTCGGCTGCATGGATAAATTTAAACATATTTCAATACAAATTCTGTAAGCGCCTTATGAATCAGATCTTTTTTGGTTGTGGCATTGTTCACGGAAAAGACCTCTTTCAGCAGATCGTCATCAATTACGATATTGGTTCGCATGACAGCCTCCCTGTGTGGATTTCATACAAATTATACACATCTCATACACATTATCAATAAGACTTTTGGATTTCATATTTGTTTTTTGAGTACCCAAGCAGCAAATTTCAAACCCAAATTTTTTGTTCCAATTCGTCCATTGCTTGTCGAAATCCTTGCTTCAAAACCACAGGAATAGCGAGCTATTTCGAGGATTTTGCGAGTGAGGTATCAGCCAAAGATGGGCTGAAGCTGAGATGTAAAAATGTGAAGTTATTTTTGCGCGAGCCCTTAGGAGCTTCGCCCCAATCGGAATAATGAAATAATGGGTCTACTGGAGTTTTTTACAATTAAAATGGTATATTTCTGCCCTTACTTCCAATATTCCAGCATTCCATTGTTCCATTATTCCAATGTGAGCAAAGCGAATTGGTGTCCATCCAGAAATGAGGATTTTTGTTCAAGATCAAGGCATGTGAAAAAAATAAACACAGGCATATGTTTAATATTCCGAGGATTATTTTTTGAACATAACGCAGAGACTTGTCCGCCTCCGGCGGATTGGGCAAAAAGACCATTTCTGGATGGACACGAACTAACTTGTCTTGTGAGGTGACATAATGTTAACGCTAAAACGAGTAGGTATGATCTCTTTTGTAGGAGCTTTTTTGGCTATCTTGATCATGAGTTCAACCCTTTACGCAGAAGATGATGGAATCAAGGGTCGTATTCCGGAAGGGGTGTATATTGAACTGACCAAGGAATTTTATGAGGCCCTCCAGAATAACGGCTATGGCGGAATCAAAACATACAGCAATGACCCGTCAAGAGACTATCTGAAACAGATCGCCATATCCACCCGGTTTATGGTCGAGACCAACCTGCAAATATTAAAACAGCAGGAAAAGATGATTCAATTGCTCGAAGACCTAAACAGGAAAAATAAGTAAAAATAAACAGGGCTCATCATTCATCGAAAGGTAATCGATCATGATATACAGCCATGAAGAGCTCCTTGGCCATACCAGACTCCCTCTTACCATTGCTGAAATCATACTCTTTATCATTATTATCTATCTTCTTTTGGCTGTAGGGGGGAAGTGGAAGATATGGCTGGGATCATTGCTGCTGGTCTATTGGATGGTATTGGTGACCGGCAAGTTCTGGCCGGCGCCTAAAATTGAAGTTCCCAAATCTCCGCTGACAACAAAAATTGCAGTCCGGGAAGACCCGACCCGGGGCAATTTTGTCTGGAGCCCCGAATACCGCGTCGGTTTTTGGTGGCATTTTTTTCCGGTCAAGAAATATCTTATTATTCACAACAGGGCGCTTGAAGAGAAGATTTTAACCCCAGACGATTTTGTCATCCCCGCGCCCCTTGACGATCGTGATCTGGCCTGGGTTCATAACCGGGGTTATCTTTTGCGCCTTTACCTTTTAGCGTTTACGCCCATGGGTTTTATCAACGGTGAGAACCCGATCAGCTGGTATATATTTAAAAAGTTAAAGGTCGCCTGTGGAGGTACTTACCTGGCGTGTAAAATCGCTTTGGAACAAAGCATGGGCATGAACCTGGGTGGCGGTTTTCATCACGCCTTTGCCGGCCACGAGGAGGGTTTTTGTCATTTGAACGATATCGCGGTGGCGATTCGAAAGCTTCAGATGGAACGTTTCATCGATCGGGCAATGGTTATTGATTGTGATGTGCACCAGGGAAACGGGACTGCGTCCATATTTCAAGGAGACCATACGGTCTTTACTTTCAGTATCCACCAGGACGACCTCTATCCCTATCAGAAAGCCTACAGCAATTACGATATCAGTCTTCCCGGGAGCATGCGGGTGGACGACAAGAACTATCTGGAGCATCTCAAGGTGCTGCCGGACCTGATAAAAAAGCATGATCCCGACCTGGTTATTTACCTGGCCGGAGCGGACCCGTTTAAGGAAGATCGTCTGGGTGGCTTTTTACTGACCCAGCAGGGTTTGATGGATCGCGATGCTTATGTTTTGGGGCTGTGTGCGGATCGGAGAATTCCCGTGGCCGTTGTTCTGGGAGGAGGTTACGCCCCGAATATTAATGATACCGTAGAGATTCATTTAAATACCGTTCGGGTGGTTCATCGACTG
>JAFDHQ010000153.1 GCA_019308685.1 Deltaproteobacteria bacterium | reverse complement strand
GCGATCATTGCGGCATTGTCACCACAAAGATCGATACAAGGGATGTGAACCGTCAGCCCTTTGAGATCGGCTTCCTGTCTGACCCTTTCTCGCAAGCGGTTGTTTGCGGCCACGCCACCCACTAAAGCAATATGTTGGCATCCCTTCACCATTGCAGCATGAACCCCCTTAAAGGATAAAACATCGACCACCGCTTCCTGAAAACCAGCCACAATATCCGGGATCTGTTGCTGATACGTGTCCATGTTTTTCTGAATATACCGCCGCACCGCGGTTTTCAGGCCGCTGAAACTAAAGTCAAAGGTCGACTTGTCCAGAAACGGTCTTGGAAAAACAATATTCTCGCGATCTCCCTGAGTGGCAAGCCGGTCGATAACCCCGCCGCCCGGATAGCCCAGACCGAGCATCTTGGCAACCTTGTCAAAGGCTTCTCCGGCGGCATCATCCCGTGTTTGTCCAACCAGCTCGAACCCGGTGTGAGAGGTGACATGGTATATGCTGGTATGCCCGCCGGATGCAAGAAGCGCAATAAACGGGAAAGGGGGCGGATTTTCTTCCAGGAACAAGGAATTGATGTGACCCTCCAAATGATTGACCCCGACCCACGGAATATCCAGGGCAAAGGCAAAAGATTTGGCGAAACAGAAACCCACCAGCAATGCGCCCACCAGTCCCGGCCCCTGGGTAACCGCGATTGCGTCAAGCTGTTTTGAATCCATGCCGGAAACTGCCAGGGCTTCAGTAACCACCGGAACAATCGCTTCCATATGTTTTCTTGAGGCAAGCTCCGGCACAACTCCGCCAAAGGGATGATGGACCTCAATCTGGGAGGATACAACGGAAGATAGTATTTGGGTGCCGTCTACAACCACCGCTGCAGCGGTTTCATCACAGGATGTTTCAATGCCGAGTATGATCATTAACGCTATATTTTTCCGGGTCCTCTCCCGGGACCGGTTTTGTCCACCGCTCAGCTTTTACAGACGACGTTTCCTTTTTGAGCGTTTCCTATCCAGCTCATCAGCTTAACAAAAGGGCTTTTGATCTTTTGCAGGCGTCGCTTTTTTTCATAATTGGCGTTTTTCATGCTCATCAGACCCACTGAACCCTCTCATCCGCTTGTTTACGCTCAACCACCTCGCCGACGACAAAAACGTTTTCCTTCATGGCAATGAGACAATCAAGGATTTCCTGGGCATCCTTTTCATGAACAACGGCAATAAAACCGATACCGTTATTAAACGTACGCATCATTTCACGTTCTGATATGTTGCCGGCCTCCTTAAGATACGTAAACACGGGCGGCACATCCCAGCTGTTCTTTCGCATGACAACGTTACACCGCTCCGGGATTACCCGAACAATGTTTTCCGTGATGCCGCCACCGGTGATGTGGGCAAGTCCGAAAACCGGCAGATTCTTAATAATGCTGAGAACGGTTTGTGAATATATTTTTGTGGGGGTCAGAAGTTCTTCGCCGATGGTCTTGCCAAGATCGGGGATATGGGTGTCAATTTTCAGTTTTAAAAGATCAAAACAGATTTTGCGTACCAGCGAATATCCGTTGCTGTGAAGCCCGCTCGACGAGATTCCGATCAGCTGATCCCCAACGTGGATTCCCGAACCGTCGATAATTTTGCTGTTTTCAACAACGCCCACACCAAATCCGGCCAGATCATATTCATTGTCTTTATAAAAGCCCGGCATTTCGGCAGTTTCACCACCGATAAGTGCACACCCGGCCTGTTCGCAGCCCTCTCCGATCCCGGTAATAACCTCAACAGCTATTTTTTCTTCCAGTCTTCCCATTGAGAGATAATCCAGAAAGAAAAGCGGTTTTGCACCCTGCACCACGATATCATTCACACACATGGCAACCAGGTCTATACCGATGGTATCGTGTTTTGACATCATAAAGGCAATTTTGAGCTTGGTGCCGACACCATCGGTCGAACTGACGAGAACCGGACTTTCCATGTGGGTGATGTTGAGGGAAAACAGTCCGCCGAACCCGCCGATCTCACCAATAACCCCCGATCTGGGGGTCTGATGCGCTATTTTTTTTATCTTTCCCACGAGGTTTTCGGCTTTATCAATATCTACACCCGCATCAGCATATGTCATTGATTTTGTCATATAAATCCTCTATTCCGAACCAACCGAAAAAGTACTTAAACGTCTTAAATTTATTAAAGAATCCTGACCCATGGGTCAGGATTTCAATGTCACCGTAAAGGAAATTTGTCTGTTTTATAAATTCATCACCAACGCACGAAAATTATCTTTATATGAAATTTCATGGGTATCCCTTGAGATGCTTGGTACACATTTCGAATTTTTGATCGAAAAAATATTCCTATTTGGTTTAAAAGTCAAAACAAAAATTTTGACATAAAAAACTTTGTATTGTAAATAAAAAACAATTTGAACTATGATATCCCGACTCAGACGAACCGGCTTCCGTCTTGAAGAGTCTTGGGCTTGGAAAAAACCAAACCGGATCATAATATCCCATTATTTGAAAAAATAAGTACAAAATTTATATAGTGCCCATCCATAAATAAAGAGGTTAATCATATGAAAACTTTCGCCAGACTCGATCGTCTACCACCGTATGTATTTGCAACCGTTAACAAAATCAAGATGGATGCCCGGCATGCCGGAGAGGATATTATCGACCTTGGAATGGGAAATCCCGACATGGGCACGCCGCAGCACATTGTGGACAAGCTTACAGAAGCCGCCCAGAAACCGCAAAATCACCGTTATTCGGCATCCATGGGTATCACCAAATTGAGAATGGCCATTTCAGACTGGTACAAACGAAGATATGATGTGGATATCGATCCCGATACGGAGGCCATCGTCACTATCGGCGCCAAGGAAGGAATATCACATCTTATCCTTGTCACCATCCGGCCCGGAGACGTGGTTTTCACACCCAACCCGACGTACCCGATCCATCCTTATTCGGCAATTATTTCCGGGGGTGATGTCAGGGGAATCCCCGTGGGTCCGGGCAACGATTTTTTTGATAATCTGATGAGCGCCACCCGGCAGACTTGGCCGAGGCCCAAGGTTTTAATTATCAGCTATCCCCATAATCCCACGACCGAAGTCGTTGATTTAAAATTTTTTGAAGATATCGTGGATTATGCAAAAGAACACGATATTTTGATCGTCCACGATTTCGCTTATGCAGATCTGGCATTCGATGGCTATGAACCCCCCAGTTTTCTCCAGGTCAAAGGTGCCAAGGATATTGGTGTTGAATTTTTTTCACTTTCAAAAAGTTACTGCATGCCCGGCTGGCGGGTGGGTTTTTGTGTGGGGAACAGTGAAGTTGTGGGCGCCCTTCGCAGGATAAAAAGTTACCTGGATTATGGTATTTTTCAGCCGATTCAGATTGCATCCATCATCGCATTAAACGGCCCACAGGAATGTGTCAAGGAAATATGTGATATCTATAAAACACGAAGGGATGCTTTGATATCAGGCCTCAACCGGGTGGGCTGGAAAACGGAAAGCCCCAAAGCAACCATGTTTGTTTGGACCAAAATTCCTGATAAATTTATTGAAATGGGATCCGTGGAATTTTCCAAAATGCTGATTAAGGAAGCCCAGGTTGCGGTTTCACCGGGTCTTGGATTTGGCGAGTACGGTGATGAATATGTGCGTTTTGCTCTGATAGAAAACAAGATGCGCATAAACCAGGCCATAAGAGGAATACGAAAGATAATGTAATTCCTGTTCAGGAGCAAATTGCATGAAAACAATAAATATTGGTTTGCTCGGCTGCGGAACGGTCGGCACAGGTGTTGCAAAGATTCTTATTCAAAACAGGGACCTTATCCGTTCCAGGGTCGGAGCAGATCTGAACCTGAAATATGTTGCCGATATTGACCTGAAAACGGATCGCGGCATACGATTTGATAAGGGAGTCTTTATCAACGATGCCTATAAAGTGGTGGATGACCCTGACATTGATATCATTATCGAAATGATCGGGGGTGAAGGGGTTGCCAAAGATCTTGTGTTAAGAGCCATTGACAAGGGCAAGCAGGTGGTTACCGCAAACAAAGCCCTTCTCGCCGTCCATGGTAATGCCTTATTCAAGGCCGCAACGGAAAAAGGAGTTGATCTGGCTTTTGAAGCCGGCGTGGGCGGCTGCATGCCGATCATCAAATCTTTGCGAGAATCTCTGGCAGGAAATCACATAAAATCCATGGCCGGCATCCTGAACGGCACCTGTAACTATATCCTCTCCACCAGCACGGATGACGGCAGCAATTTTGACACTGTGCTTGCCAAAGCACAAAAAAACGGGTATGCCGAGGCGGACCCGGGCCTGGATATCGAAGGCATCGACACCGCCCATAAACTTGCCATTCTCACCTCCCTAGCCTACGGCATGGAGATTAACTTTAAAGATATATACATTGAAGGCATCTCTAATATAGACCCCATGGATATCGATTTCGCCGGACAGTTTGGATACAGGATCAAGCTTCTGGCCATCAGCAAGAACCTGGGAAATACCATAGAGGCGAGAGTGCATCCCACCATGATTCCTTTTGACAATCCGCTTTCCAGTGTCGGCGGCACCCTTAATGCCGTGACAATTTCCGGTGATGCCATCGGTGATATGATGCTTTACGGATACGGAGCCGGGATGATGCCCACGGCCAGTGCCGTGATCGGCGACACGATCGATCTGGCCCGCAACCTTTTAACCGGGTCAAAGGGACGGGTTCCGTTACTCTCGTACCAGATGAATAATATCCGGAAAATTCCCGTTATTCGGGTTGATGAAATCACAACACATTATTATTTCAGGTTTTCCGCCGTAGACCGACCCGGAGTGCTGTCAAAAATATCGGGTATTCTGGGTGATAATGACATCAGCATACAATCGGTGCACCAGAAAGGACGAAAAACCAAAGGCTCGGTACCCATTGTCATGCTCACCCACCTTGCCAAAGAAGCCGGTGTACAAAAGGCGTTATACGAAATTATGAATCTCGACGTGGTCAGTGCCAAACCAGTCCTCATAAGAATAGAGGATGAAAACCAAGAAGATTGATGAACTCGTAAAAAAACAAATACATAAAATATTTTTCCCATTTTGTTTACGATCATTTAGGGTTGAATATCGAATGTGAGGTGCCATGCATATTGTCTGCTCAGACCTGGAAGGAATTTTTGTACCGGAAATATGGATAAATGTGGCCGAAAAAACAGGCATTAAAGAACTCAGGCTCACGACACGTGATATATCCGATTACGATGTATTAATGAAAAAACGTCTGGCTATCCTTGACGAGAACCGGCTTAAAATAGATGATATCCAAGCGGTGATCGCCACTATGGATCCACTTGACGGGGCATTGGAATTTCTTGACTGGCTCAGGTCACGCATCCAGATCATTGTTGTTTCCGATACATTTGACCAGTTTGCAGGTCCTTTGATGCAAAAACTCGGATGGCCCACCCTGTTCTGTCACACGTTATTGATAAATCCCGACGGCTCCATTGCCGGGTATAGACTGCGACAAAAAGACAGCAAGCGGGAAGCGGTCATTGCGTTAAAAAATCTGAAATACGATACCATAGGGGTGGGGGATTCTTACAACGACATTACCATGCTGAAACAAGCCGATAAGGGCATCCTTTTCGATCCGCCCGAAAATGTGAAAAACGAATTCCCCGAATTCCCGGTAACATATACATATGATGATCTGAAAAATATTATTCAACAAATACTATCAGACGATCTTAAGTAAATGGGAAATTTTATGATTACCCACACCACCACATGCCGGGTCATATACGGCGATACGGACAAAATGGGATTTGTTTATCATGCCAACTACTTTCGCTGGTTTGAAAGCGCTCGCTCCGAGATGTTCAGATATTTAGGGGTGCCATATAAATCCATCGAATCCAGGGGATTTTTTCTCCCGCTATCCGAGGTTCACTGTAAATTCAAC
>JAFDHQ010000152.1 GCA_019308685.1 Deltaproteobacteria bacterium | reverse complement strand
TTGAAGTGAGCTAAAGTGAACTAAAGTTAAGGAGCTCGCCTTGGGCGAGGCCAATTTAAAAATAATAGAATTCATCAACTTTAGACAATTTAGATCATTTTAGGCACTTAACACTTTTAAATTGAATGGATAACCCAACTATTATAAGTAATCGTATTTAAAAATACGTTTGCCTAGTCGAAATCACGTGAAATCTCCCTGCCCGCTACAGTGGGAATTATTTTGGTAGCTGGACAGGGAGATTTTTAATGGCGAATGATGATCACCCGGTAGTATTAGATTTCTTCTAAAAATGATGTACCCACCGGACGTTCACCCGAAACCCTTCCGGTTGGTTCTCGGCCGATGTTTCGAAATAAGTGTTAAGGAAAAGATGATTGTCCCGGGAAAAATGGTAGACCGCTCCCGGACCGATGGCGAACACCTGCTGCTCCCGATCTGATCTATCCTTGCCATCCACCTCAGTATCAGTGATTTGCTTGAGGTAGTAACCGTTTATTCCCAAACGCAGCCGCTTTGCCAATACTTCATAGGCTGTTGAAAAGTTCAGGTGGATGGCCTGCCCGGCCTGGGTGTCATCAGCATTTCCGAACTCCCTGTTGGGATCATCGTTTTTATCGTTCCACAGGTAGTGAATGCGCCAGGAAGTGGTCCATTTCGGGGTAATAAACAGGGTTGCTGCCCAGTATGGGTTAAAGGAAAAAAAATTGCTGCCCGGATTGAGTTCTTTATCATCGTCATACTTGCCGGTGGGGAAAATTAATTGAAATTCGATGCGGTGCATGAAGATAGGTCCGTTTTTGCCCATGATGGGATCCCACTGCAGATAGGGGCCAACGAGAATATCTCCAAACCCTGAGCCGTTATCTTCAAGGGGAATCGGTATATCCAGATCCAGATCGAGCGAGACATAAGGCACAATCACGTCCAGGCCCCATTTTCCTCCAAAGAGCAACGCGCTGTCCGACTGATAGATAAATTGAGAAAGGCTGACCCAGACCTCCAGGTCCTCATCGGCCACAGAGGGGAGTAAACTATGCCCGTCATCATTCTTAAAATCATCCGAGCTGATGTATCTAGAAAACTCGTAAATCCCAAATTCAACCCCAATGGCAAATCATAGCTGTATGCGGAAGGTAATTTTACCAACGACAGAGAAACACCGATGATCATAATGATCAATAGCAAAAGTAATCTTTTGAATAAATGATTATATCTCATATACCCTCCTTCCTTTACGGTCTGTTGCGTTTAAAATGATATCATTACTTTTTTTGAATACTCCCCGTGTTATTTAACCGTTTGCTTTTTGGCTGCTTCGATGAGTTCCAGCAGCGTCGAAATTTTCTCTTTTGGCTTTTGATTGAAACAGCGTTGCCAATCTTCAGCGGTCAACCGTTTACGGATAAAATCCTCCACAGGGAAGTAAGGCTCCCAGCAATGAATAATGCGAGCGCAAGGCAACTCTCCGGCTTCTTTTAGGCAATAAGCAAAAGTAACCTGTCCCCCCAGTTTCGGACATCGGATTTCCATGTTCTCAAGCATAATTTAAAATTGTTTGCACTAGGGTTTTGGGAGCCCTGCTATACTCTCCAGAGCTTTTTGAAGTTCTTCTTCCGGCAGTTCATATTTTGTTAGTTTGCCCGAAAGGAAAGCATCATACGCTGCCAGGTCCACAAGCCCATGGCCGCTCCAGTTAAACAGAATTATTTTTTCTTTGCCTTCTTCTTTGGCTCTCTGTGCTTCCTGAACGACCGCTGCAATCACGTGATTGGTTTCCGGCGCCGGGATAAAACCTTCGGTGCGGGCCCAATTAATCCCGGCTGTAAATGTTTCTATCTGGTCAAGCGCACGAGCTTCAATCAATTTCTCATTTACGAGGTGGCTCAAAATTGGAGCCATTCCGTGATATCTTAAGCCTCCGGCGTGTATAGGGGCCGGCACAAAACCATGTCCCAGAGTATGCATGGCAAGTAAAGGGGTGGTCTGTGCCGTATCGCCAAAATCATACGCAAAAGGACCGCGTGTCATGGTTGGACATGACGTTGGCTCAGCGGCAACAATGGAAACTTGCTTGCCATGGATTTTATCTCGAGCAAAAGGAAGACACAAACCTGCAAAATTACTCCCGCCGCCGGCACACCCCATAACAACATCCGGATAATCACCAACTGTTTCTAATTGCTTTTGAGCTTCCAGGCCAACAATGGTTTGATGCAAAAGAACGTGGTTTAGTACACTCCCTAAAGAATAGCGAGCCTCTTTATCGCCCACCGCATCTTCTATGGCTTCACTGATTGCTATTCCAAGACTTCCGGGTGAATCAGGATGTTCTTCGAGAATTTTTCTTCCCGCTTGTGTTACATTGCTTGGACTGGGGATACAATCCGCACCCCACGTCATCATCATCAGCCGGCGATAGGGCTTTTGTTCATAGCTTATTCTTACCATAAAGACCCGGCATTCAAGGCCAAACATCTGACAGGCCATGCTCAACGCACTGCCCCACTGTCCGGCACCGGTTTCCGTTGACAGGCGTTTAATGCCGAAAACTTTATTGTAATAGGCTTGAGCAACCGCGGTGTTGGGCTTATGGGAACCCGGAGGGCTTACCCCTTCGTTCTTGTAATAAATTTTAACCGGGGCATCCAGGAGTTTTTCGAAATTTCTTGCCCGGTATAAGGGAGAAGGGCGCCACAGGCATAACTTATCCAGAACCGGTTCCGGAATGTCGATCCAGCGCTCGGTTGCAACCTCTTGCTCAATTAAATTCATCGGAAATACCGGAGCCAGATCATCCGGCCCTACCGGCTTTCCTGTGCCTGGATGGAGCGGCGGACTCATTGGAGTGGGCAGGTCCGCTGCTATATTGTACCATTGCCTGGGCATTTCACTTTCATTTAAAAACACCTTGGTCTGTTTCATAAAATTTCCTCCTTTCCAGTTAAAAAAAACCATGGAGAAATCCCCATGGCGTGTTTACAAAATAAAAAAGCCATGGGAAGCTCCTCCTACCCCACAGCTTATTATAATTCCTAAAATATTAAATATGTGCAGGCAGGCTCACTTTAAAACCTGCCACCACCAAAATACCGATGTTGTGTTTATTTTAGTACTCAAAATTAATCCCTCTTTATTAACAACGCCAAACTGTCTACTATAAAGATATGATCCTGTCAAGTTAGAATTTCATTGAAATTATCGGGTTGGGTTATTCCGTCTTCATTACCAGTTTTTCCAATATCTCATCATATCGATCAATCAGATTTTCCCAGGCAAAACGACCCATAGCTTCTGAAAGATTTTGGCATTTTATCTGAAATTTCGGATAATTTAAGATAAAAAAACAGAGTTTTTCAACCAGTTCATTTTGATCTTGATAGAAAAAATCATCATGGAAAGCCTTTGGAATGATTTCCGGGTACGAAAGCCGGTCAGGCAAAAGAGGGATACAACCGAAACGGATCGCTTCAATCACGGAAATACCGAAGTTCTCCTGTTTTGCGGTGCTGATGACTATTGTCCCCTGAAGGAGCCATTCATGGTATTTTTCTCTGGATGCTTCATAACCGTACCAGACCACCCGGTTTTGATAACGTTCTTTGGCCGCAATAAATTCTTTGGGGACCATCTGAAAGTTTTCCCCAAGGAGAGCAAGGCGAAAATTCAAACCCCGTTCCAGAACCGCATCAAGCGCGTCAAAGAAATCTTTGGGATTTTTATCAAACTCCCATCGGTGATTCCAGATGATCAGCGGGGGCAAGTCGGCCGGTGGCATGGAACCCAGCCACCCTCCTGAAGACGAAAAATGGCATCCCGGATAGAGAACATCGGCTTTATTGCGTATCTCATCAACCACCCATTTGGGCCGGTATTCGGGCATCATGTTCAAAAAATCGGGAAGCTTCCTGAAAAAGGCATTGAAATGGGTATAAGAATTAAAAAGAACTCGATCCGCAGCCAATGCTGTGGTGATATCGGTGAAACCAAACTGATAATCCACATGTTCGCCGGGTGCCAGCGGATAGGTCAGCTGATTTTCATGAAAATAGACCAGAGAGGGAAGAGGAGGTCGTCTCCAAAACGATTTAAGGTCCGACAGGCTCATCAGATCTGTGGTGATCAACCCGTGGTAGTCCTTAAGAGAGGGAATTTTTTTTACAAAGTATAAAGCCGCCCCCCGCATTCGCCACTTCCAAAAACGGTCGGGCAGGGTAACCAGGTCAATTTCGTGTCGGGAGTGTGAAACCAGACCTTGGGCAAAATCTTTGTGCGATCCACCGAAGAAAGGTTCCAGAAATAGAAATCTCAAATGACTCTCTACAGGCTAAAACGGTTCATTTTAGGACTAGAAAATAAATTCAAAGGCCAGACAAACACCTTTGTTCTTAACATCGGCTGAAAGGTTAATTTTAGTATTACTTTTCAATTTTTCTATAAATTGAACGGTTTGTTTCCGATTGTATTTGTTCGCACTGGCTACGGCGCCGTATATATTACCCGCATAGAAACCGAATTCAACAAAAGCAATGACTCCGCCAAGTGCATTGTTGTTATCATCAAAAGACTCATACGCCGCCAATATCAAACCGCCGTTAAGTAAAAAGGCAATCAGCGCATCCTGGTATCTTTCGCAGTAAAGATATCCCGCCCCGGGAATTATGGATAGAAATCCTGCCAGGTCGGGGTCCTTTTTTGGGATTGATTTTTCCCTGTTAAGTTCGGAAGTCAGCCGTTCAAGTCTGTACTTGGTTTTGTTTTTAGCACTTATTTTTGAAAAATAAAGCCTTGCTTTTTCCCAGGACGCCGTTTCAACGTAAATCCAACCCAGCCTGTAATATGCTTCATCCCTTACATCTTCATCATGGGTTATTGTAATCAGATTGTTAAGATTGATAATGGCAGGACCGAAGGTGTTTCGGTTGACGTGGGTTTCGCTGATCATAAAATATGATTTTATAGAAAGATCGGTATCAACATATCGATCGATCACGGCATTGAAAGAATCCACGGCCTTTTTGAAATGCCTTCCAAGGTAATACGACATGCCGATCCGGTACATTGCCGTCTCTACCCTTTCATCTTCCGGGAAGAAATAGATAAACCGCTCGTATTCACCGACCGCCATTAAATAGTCTTTGTTAGAAAAATAGGCTTCTGCAAAATCAAACTGTTTGTCCGGACTTATTATAATAGAAGATTTGATATCCGGTTCAGGATCGGATCCGGCAACAGAATCACAAAAGGGGGTAAAAAGAAAAAATAAGTTAAAGAAAATAAGGAATAGATAAGCAAGGCAAGGGGTTCGGATGTGCATAATTATTGATGCCACCAGAAATCGTTATGGTTTACCGGATCAAAGCTGTGCTTTTCACCCTGTATCAAAACATGAGGCGATAATTTTATCTCGTCTCTGCCGCAACGCATAAGCCGGTCACTACACATAATCCAGCCCAAAAAAAGGCCATGTTTTTTAAACGCCTCCATACAATATTGCGAACATGACGGATACATGGGACAACGGTAACCGTCAGCCTTTGAAATATAGTTTCTGTAAAATTTTATCGGATAAAGAACAAAGTTCTCCTGTTTTTCCAACCTTTCGGATGAAAGGTAATGATTTTTTGCAACCGTCATATTCTGTTCGGCAAAACAAGTGTTGGAACATAAAACTAGAATTATAAAAAAGATGATAACACGTGGTATTTTAATCATTTTTTACTGTTGCGTAACCCGTATGATCTCTTCTATTGTAGAAATGCCCCTTAACACTTTTTGGATGCCGTCCTGACGCAGGGTAACCATATTCAGATTCAACGCCGCATTCTTTATCTGGCTCGAATCATAGGTTGTCAGTATAAGGCTTTTTAAACTGGAGTCCAAAAGCATTATTTCAAAAATTCCGGTACGTCCCCTGTATCCTGTATGAAAACAGTTTTCACATCCATTCGCCCTGTAGATGGTCGTCTCCTGGAATTGATCCGGTGTAATCCCTATACTTTTCAGCGTTGAATTATCGGGTGTATAAGGCTGTTTACAATTCCTGCAAAGTACACGGACAAGTCTCTGCGCAACCACTGCCAAGACCGATGATGAAATCAAAAAAGGCTCAACTCCGATATCAACAAGACGTGTAATGGCGCTTGCAGAATCGTTTGTATGAAGGGTGGAAAAAACAAGATGTCCTGTCAGTGCCGACTGAACCGCTATTTCTGCTGTTTCTCGATCCCGGATTTCGCCGACCAGGATAACGTCCGGGTCCTGCCTGACAATGGATCTCAGGCCGGCGGCAAAGGTTAAGTTTATTTTTGGATTGACCTGTATCTGGCTGATCCCTTTGATCTGGTATTCAACCGGATCTTCAATGGTAATAATATTTATGTCGGGTATATTGATGGATGATAAAATTGCATAGAGTGTCGTTGTCTTACCGCTGCCGGTGGGACCGGTAACTAGCATGATACCATTCGGGAATCTGACAAGGTTTTCAAGCAGATCAAGCTTGTCCGAAGCAAGGCCCAGATCTGAAAATGAAATCAAAGAACCTGATTTGTCAAGAAGCCTGAGTACCAGACGCTCACCAAAAGAAGTCGGAATGGTGGAAATCCGTACATCAATCTCCTGATTGCCTATTTTGACGTCAAAACGACCGTCCTGAGGAAGACGTTTTTCCGCGATGTTCATCTTTGCCATGACCTTAATTCTGGAGATCAAAGCGGGCTGAACCCATTTGGGAGGGGATAGGAGGTCGTAAAGAATACCGTCAACCCGATAGCGCACTTTGAAACTGTCCCGATAAGGTTCCATATGGATATCGCTTGCGCGGGCTTTTACGGATTGGGAAATAATATGGTTCACAAGTTTTATGATCGGTGCGTCACTGATGTCATCCAGAAGATCCGCCTTTTCCTCAATTTCACTGATAATGGCACTGCTGTCTTCTTCCATATCCTGGACAAGCTGTTCAGCAGAATCTCTGCTCAGGTCATAAGATATATTTATAGCAAAAAGAATGGCATCCTTTGTTGATAGGACCAGTTTAAAATCATACGGTTCGAGAATCCGGATCAAGTCATCAAGGGGC
>JAFDHQ010000014.1 GCA_019308685.1 Deltaproteobacteria bacterium | reverse complement strand
GAACTCTTTGTGGCCATTAAGGGAGATACCCATGACGGCCATAGCTTTATCGGCGATGTCGTTGAGGCCGGAGTCAGCGGCCTTTTGATAGACAAGGCCAATACCCATATGCTGCCCGGTAAGGAATCCATAAAAAATGGTATGGTCTGTATAACCGTAAGCACTACCATCAGAGCGTTGGGCGACCTTGCCGCGTTTCATCGAAAACGCTCAAATGCTTCGGTGGTTTCCATAACCGGCTCAAACGGTAAAACCAGTACCCGTAAAATGACAGCAGGGGTGGTTTCCAAACGCTTTTCCACATTATCTACTTCCGGAAATTTAAATAACCATATCGGTCTTCCCCTTACCCTGCTGAATCTTAACCCGAGCCACCGATGGGCGGTGCTGGAGCTGGGCATGAACAGCCCCGGTGAAATAAAGCGCCTCGCCCAAATTTGTTCGCCCGATATCGGGGTTATCACAAACATCGGACCGGCACACCTTGAAGGATTGGGCTCCCTGGATGCGGTCATGAAAGCCAAAGGAGAACTTTTAGAAGAAATCAAGTCGGACGGAACAGCGATTTTGAATGCAGATGACCCGAGACTGATGCAGCTGGCCGAAAACACTTCCAGAAACGTTCTGTTTTTCGGACGTTCAAAAAACGCCCGGATCAGCGCTCGGTCGGTAAAGGAAACAGGTGCCGGGTTGTCCTTTACCCTGGTACTGCCTGAGGAAAGCATTACCGTGGAGTTAAAAACTCCGGCCGCTTTCATGATTTCAAATGCGCTCGCAGCTGCGGCTGTCGGATATGTATTGGGTTTAACCGCAGGAGAAATAAAAGACGGCCTTGAAGATTTTAAACCGGTTAAAGGAAGGATGAACATTCTTAAAACCGGTAAGGGAATAACTATCATTGACGATACCTATAATGCCAATCCGGATTCAATGAAAGCAGCCATAAATACACTTAGGTCATTGAAAGGAAATCATATGGGAATTTTAGTGGCCGGCGATATGCTTGAGCTTGGAGATTATGCAGAATCTATGCATCGAAATATTGGCCGAATAGCCGCCGGGTCAAATATTGCCAAACTTTATGTTACCGGTCAGTTCTCCGAAACCGTTGCATCGGGTGCCATGGATGAAGATATGAATCCCCGTGATATTTTTACCGGCACCAAAGAAGATATTCTGAAAAGGATTAAAGACCGGCTGAACCCGGGAGACTGGGTCCTTGTGAAAGGATCCAGGGGAATAGCCATGGAAACCATTGTCCAAGGGCTATTGGAATGGGCCAACCAGTAACTGATAAGTACATTAAGTGCCTTGTCGAGGAAAGCACTTTCAGCGTAAATCAGTTTTTATTTAAATAGATAGTGTCGAAGGCACATGCATTAATCCGCCAAAGGTCGGTGGCGGGTTAACTTTAGCTCACTTTAGTTCACTTCAAACTTTAGGCATTATTAGGATAATGCTATTACAGGCATAGCTATATTATCTCTGATCTGAACTAAAGGATCGGGTTTTTAATAAGTAAAAAAAATATGCTATATCATCTACTATATCCGCTTCACACATCTTTTTCGGTATTTAATGTATTTCGGTACATTACCTTCCGAACGATCTATGCCAGCCTGACGGCCTTTTTGATCTGTTTTATTCTGGGACCGTGGGTTATTCGAAAAATGAGCTATCTGCAAATCGGTCAGTATATTCAGGAAGACGGTCCACCGACCCATCATAAAAAGGCGGGGACACCCACCATGGGCGGAACGCTGATCCTTTTTTCCATCATCGTTTCCACACTGTTATGGACCAATTTAACCAATTTTTACATCTGGATCGTCCTTTTGGTTACCGCGGGGTACGGCGGTATCGGTTTCATCGACGACTATCTTATGCAAATCAAGAAACGCAATAAGGGGTTAAGTGTCCGAAACAAGTTTCTTTTGCAGGCAATTCTGGCGATTGTAACCGGGGTCCTGGTTTGCTCACATGCAGGCTTTTCCACCCGGATAACCATACCGTTTTTTAAAAATATTTCACCGGATCTCGGAATGGGATACATCCTATTTGCCGCCTTTGTAATTATTGCCACATCAAACGCGGTGAATATCACGGACGGCCTTGATGGTCTCGCCATCGGACCCTTTATCATCGCTTCAGCCGCATATATGATCTTTGCTTATGTGGCCGGACATTTCAAAATCGCCAATTACTTGCAGATCAGATATGTCGCCGGGGGTGGTGAAATCGCCATATTTTGCGGAGCTATGGCCGGATCGGGTCTGGGATTCCTGTGGTTCAATTCATATCCTGCACAAATTTTCATGGGCGATGTGGGCTCTCTTGCCCTGGGAGGGGCAATAGGCGCCGTGGCGATTATCATCAAACAGGAGATATTGCTCATTCTTGTGGGCGGGCTTTTTGTCATCGAAACATTATCCGTAATTTTTCAGGTCGGTTTCTTCAAAATAACCAACGGACGCAGGATTTTCAGAATGGCCCCGCTTCACCATCATTTTGAACTTAAAGGATGGCCCGAACCCAAGGTTATTGTTCGATTCTGGATCATTGCCATCGCACTGGCACTGATTGCCATGAGTACGCTGAAACTTAGATAAGACTTAGGAAAAAAAGTTTAGTTTCATGGATCTCAATCACCAAAAAATTCTTATCGTCGGGCTCGGCATATCAGGGATTGCAGCCGCACGGTTTGCCAAAAAAAAAGGCGCTTCTGTAACGGTAACGGATATGGCCGATGAAAAAGAGCTGGGCGCTTATGCCTCCATGGTACACAAACTGGGAGTCAATATGGAACTCGGGAACCACAACATTGAAACCTTTGTAGGGGCTGATCTTATTGTGGTCAGCCCCGGCGTTCCCCTTACCATTCTGCCCATAAAACGGGCCATGGCAAAAGGAATTCCCATAGTGGGAGAGTTCGAGCTTGCTGCAAGACATATCCGGGAACCTGTTATTGCCGTATCCGGAACCAACGGTAAGACGACGACAACTGCGCTTTTGGGAAAAATGCTTGAAAAGTCCGGGTTTAAGGTCTTCGTTGGCGGCAATATCGGAAACCCATTGATCGATTACGCAGACAGAGAAGAAACATCAGATGTTGTTGTGGCTGAAGTCAGCAGTTTCCAGCTGGATACCATCGATACGTTCAAGCCGCGTGTGGGCGTTCTGCTGAATATTACTGACGATCATCTGGACCGTTATCCGGACTTTAATTCCTATGCCCGGTCTAAAGGTCGGCTCTTTGAAAATCAGCAACAAAGCGACAGCGCGGTTATAAACGGTTCCGATCCGGTCATCCGCTCGGTAACCAAAGACCTTCGCGCCCGAAAGCTCATCTTCTGTCATCAGGAAAATTCTCAGGCCAAAACCAAGAAAAATGCGGTCATCCGCCGGGGGAATTCGACGACCCCTGCCAACATAACGATTCGCATGAAAGAAAACAAAGAAATATCTCTGGACCTTTCCGGGACAAATCTTATAGGCCGGCACAATCTTGAGAATGCCGCCGCGGCATCACTGGCGGCCATTGACGTCGGCGGTACCCCGGAAGGCGTGCAATCAGCCCTGAACGATTTTAAGGGGCTTCCCCATCGGACAGAATATATCTCGACCCTAAACCACGTCCGTTTTTTCGACGATTCAAAGGCAACAAATGTTGATGCCGTAATAAAAGCACTTGAAACCTTTGACGAACCCATCGTCCTTATTATGGGGGGTCGTGATAAGGGAGGAGATTTTCATAAACTTTTGGAACCGGTTCGACAACACATTAAAAAACTGATCGTCATGGGAGAAGCAAAGGAGAAAATAAGATCTGTTCTTGAAGAAGTTTGCAGGGAAAGCGTGCAAACCGCATCGACAATGGAAGATGCGGTACTTTCGGCCTATCGCGCGGCATCGCCCGGTGATATTGTGCTTTTATCTCCTGCCTGCTCAAGCTTTGACATGTATAGCAGTTATGCGGAACGCGGAGAAGATTTCCGCCGGGTGATCGACAATTTTAAACAACCCGAAAAAAAACATGACCGAAAAAAAACAAAATAGCCGGAAGACCGGGGAACAGTCCTTCTACTACGATGTCAGGCTGTTATTCCCGGTTCTTTTCCTGGTGGGGATAGGCATTGTGATGGTCTATAGCTCAAGTTCCGCCCTGGCCTTTAAAAAATTTGGAACCGAGTACTATTTTTTAAAAAAACAAATGCTTTTCGCTTTATTAGGGATCGTCGTCCTAATAATATGCAGCCGTTTTCCCTACCGGTTTTTTCGTTCTTTGACATATCCGCTTCTTATCCTGGCTCTGATTTTTCTTGCCGCAATTCTGATTACCGAGCTCGGATATTCGGCAGGAGGGGCAAAACGATGGTTTCGTCTGGGGAGTTTTTCATTTCAGCCCTCTGAATTTGCCCGTTTTGCGCTGGTCATCTATCTTGCTTATTCCATGAATAAAAAAAAAGAGATGCTTAAGGATTTTTATGTGGGTTTTATGCCACATATTATGATCCTTTTTATATTTACAGCTCTGATCATTTTTCAACCGGACTTCGGTTCGGTGATTATTCTTGGAGTTCTTACATGGGTTATGCTTTTTGTCGGCGGAGTTCGTATTTGGCATTTAATCGCGTCATTGGTTTTGATAACCCCCATTGCATATTTTTTTATGGTGAGTGCGGATTATCGCTTAAAACGGATCATGAGTTTTCTGAATCCGTGGCAATATTCTGCAAATGACGGTTACCAGATTGTACACTCCCTCATGGCGTTTGGAACCGGAGGCATATGGGGCACAGGTATCGGAAAAGGCTATCAAAAGCTGTTTTATCTTCCCGAACCCCATACCGATTTTATCTTTTCGGTCGTCGGAGAGGAACTCGGACTTTGGGGAGTCCTGATTATCCTGGGTCTTTATATACTGATCTTCTGGAGGGGGATCTTTATTGCCGGAAATTGCAAGGATTCTTTCGGGTCATTTTTAGCCATCGGGCTGACAACGGCAATAGGCCTCCAGGTTTGTGTAAATATGGGGGTTGCCCTCGGACTCCTGCCGACCAAGGGACTTACCCTCCCTTTTTTGAGTTACGGCGGCACATCCCTGTTATTAAATATGGCATCCATAGGAATACTGATGAATATAGGAACCGCTAAAAAAACTTTAAAAAAGCCTATTAAAGGTGATGCCCTCGTAAAAAGTGTAAAAACGACTTTTCAAGAACGTTTTACGTTTTAACTCTTTTTGAAAAAGATAAATTTTAATTACCTAAAACCTGATCACGCGCCAAAAACATTATGGGGCAAATCGATAAAAAAGAACGGACAGCCAGAGACTCTCTCTCATTTCGGGAGTCTTCGGGCCCTTTGCGCATTGTCATCGCTGGAGGAGGCACCGGCGGCCATCTTTTTCCAGGCATCGCCATCGCTCAAGAATTTATGGCCAGAAATCCAAACAATAGAGTTTTATTTGTCGGTACCGGCAAGCCTTTTGAAACCACCGCGTTATCAAAAGCAGATTTTGCCCATAAACGGATTACATCAGAAGGAATCAAGGGCCGGGGACTGGGAAACCAGACCAGGTCTATCCTGAAAATACCCAAAGGAATATTCGAATCTGTCATGATTCTGAAACGGTTCAGGCCGGATCTGGTCCTTGGTGTGGGGGGATACTCCGCAGGCCCGTTGGCTGCCGCAGCATGGCTTCTGGGCATTAAAATAGTGCTTCATGAACAGAATATCTTCCCTGGAATTACAAATCGGATACTATCCCGTCTTGCCGACCGGGTATATGTTTCATTTGATGATATTCCGACCGGTATACGCCCTAAAAAAGTTCTTTATACCGGAAACCCCGTGCGCAGAGAAATTCTGCAATACGCAAAGAATCAAAAGGGCTTGGAAATTGATGAATCAGAGCAAAAGCGATATTTTGTAATCCTGATACTAGGGGGTAGCCAGGGAGCTCACAGCATAAACATGGCAATTTTGGAGGCCATAGAAACAATCACAGACAAAGATAAGTTTTTCTTTATTCATCAGACCGGCCTCAATGATGAAACAAGAGTAAAAAATGCTTACGAACGGTATGGTATGTCCTGCAGAGTTCAGGCATTTTTCAATGACATGGATCGGCAATATCAAAAAGCCGATCTTGTGATATGTCGGGCAGGAGCAACAACAGTGGCGGAAATCAAAGCTATTGGAAAGGGTGCTATTTTCATACCCTACCCTTTTGCTGCGGATAATCACCAGGTTTTAAACGCCCGTTCGTTGGAAAAAACCGGGGCCGCCGAAATGATCCTTGAAAAAGATCTCAACGGCAAAGCCCTTGCCGAGCGAATTAATTTTTACGCCTCAAACCCGGATACACTTCGTCAGATGGCATCCCGGGCAAAGGATCTCTGTCGGACCGATGCGGCAGCAGTTATTGTGGATGACTGCTACAAATTAGTTCGCTGAGTTTATACTGAAAAACGAAGTGCTCACAATTGGAATAATAAAGTAATGGAATGATGAAACAACCCAGGAGCCATTAACACACATGTTTCTTAAAAAATACCATATTCATTTTGTCGGAATCGGTGGTATCGGGATGAGCGGAATTGCCGAACTCCTACTCAATATCGGCTACAAGGTATCGGGTTCCGACAGCAGTATGTCAGACATTACCCGGCGACTGGAGAACCTTGGCGGTATTATATTTAAAGGACATTCCGCCGAGCAAATCCACGGGGCAGATGTTGTGGTAACGTCATCGGCGATCACCCCCGGGAACCCTGAGGTTTTGGCCGCCGCTCAAGCGTCAATCCCGGTAATACCCAGGGCCGAAATGCTCGCCGAGCTCATGCGTTTAAAATACAGCGTGGCCATTGCCGGCGCCCACGGCAAGACATCTACCACATCGATCATCGCTTCCGTACTGGGTAAAGGCGGACTTGATCCCACGGTGGTTATCGGCGGAAAACTCAAAAGCATCAATTCCAATGCACTTCTCGGAGAGGGAGACTATATCGTGGCTGAAGCCGATGAAAGTGACGGTTCTTTTCTGAAAATCTCTCCGACCATAGCAGTGGTAACGAACATAGATCGTGAGCATCTCGATTTTTACCGGGATTTGAACGCCATCAAAGACGTCTTTTTAAGCTTTATTGACAAAATACCTTTTTACGGTCTGGCTGTCCTTTGCCTGGATAACGAGCCGATCCAGGATATTATCCCGAGCGTCCAAAAACGTTTTACAACTTACGGAATGAGTTCTCAGGCCGATTTCCAAGCCAAAGACGTGGTTTTCGAAGGGCTGAAAAGCAGGTTTCACGTCTATTATCTCGGAACAAAACTCGGAGAAATCGTTTTGAATCTTCCAGGCATCCATAATGTTTATAATGCCCTGGCAAGCATTGCGGTTGGAATTGAACTCAATATTTCATTCGATGTTATAAAATCGGCGCTGCAAACCGTTGAAGGTGTTCAGCGCAGGCTGGAAATTAAAGGAGAAAAAAAGGGGGTCACCGTTGTAGACGACTATGGTCATCATCCCACGGAAATCAAAATCACGCTGCAAGCCGTCCGGGAAAGCTGGCCCCACAGGCGGGTGGTGGTGGTGTTTCAGCCCCACCGCTATACCAGAACCCAGGCGCTCTTTGATGACTTCACTACTTCATTTTATCAGTCCGACCTGCTGGTGGTTCTTCCCATATATGCAGCCGGAGAAGAAAAAATAAATGGTGTAGAAGGCCATGCGTTGTTTGAAGGAATTCAGAGTCATGGCCACAAGGAAATCGTCTATTTGCAAAATTTCGAAACAGCGGTTTCACATCTGATAAAAATCCTGAACCCGGGAGACATACTTCTAACCCTGGGCGCAGGAGACGTTTGGAAAGTCGGGGAGATGGTATTGAAAGAACTTTGAAAAGCTTATTGAATATTAGGCCCTTATTCAAACACCATCGACAAAGTTTTGTTGATATCGAAATGTCCAATATCCAATGATCAATAAAAACATGCAGATTAAAATCGAAAAATGGCTTTGGATTCTGATTCAATAAAATGGCTGAAAAGCCGTTTCGGCAGCAATGTCAAATTTGACGAGCCCATGTCAAAACATACATCCTTACGCGTGGGCGGCCCGGCCGACGCTTTTGTTGCACCGGAAAACGTTGAGGCCTTAAAAGCCCTTGTATCGTGGTCATGGCATAAGGAATCCCCTTATCTTATATTGGGCAACGGCACAAATCTTCTGGTCAAAGACAGCGGCATAACCGGAGTTGTGATCGTGTTGACGCAGTGTCTGAATACCATTTCTCAAACAGACCGGAACACCCATGGGATTATGGTTACCGCCATGGCAGGTGCACACGTGAAAACACTGTGTTCCTTTGCCCTAAAGAAGGGACTTGAAGGAATGAATTTTGCCATGGGCATTCCGGGTTCGGTCGGGGGAGGAATTATCATGAATGCAGGCACATCCTATGGTTCCATGGAACGTGTTCTTGAATCAATAAGCATTCTGCTTCCCACCGGCCAGGTGCGCAACATTAAAAAAGAGAATCTCGATTTTGCTTACCGGAAAATTTCATGGAACAAAGCGCAAATAGATGGTCATCACGGGCAACAGGTCATATTAGACGGCTGTTTCCGTCTGCATCCTTCGGACCCTGAAAAACTGAAAAGAGAGGCCCAAAAAATTTTAGAAACGCGCTGGCAAAGACAGCCCAGAGGTCTGCCCAGCGCAGGATGTTTTTATAAAAATCCCGCATCCGGAATGACTGCCGGCGAGCTTATTGAAGCGGCCGGACTTAAGGGAAAATCCATGGGCGGAGCAAAAATTTCATCAAAGCACGCCAATTTTATCCTAAACCATCATAACGCATCCGCCGCTGATTTCCTGGGCTTGATGGAACTTGTTGAAGAAACCGTATTAAAAAAATTCAACATTAATCTAGAAAGAGAGGTTAAGGTTGTTGGGTCGTAAGCACATACGAAGCAACTATTACAAGAACAGCGCTGCCAAAAAGCGTAACAGAATTTTAAGGCGTCTTGTTTTCTGTATTAAAACAGCGGGTGTCATCGCCGCTTTGCAGATGGTTAGCTTTGTTTTTATTTTTAGTTACGACTTTTTGACACAATGCGACTATTTCAGGGCCGAAAAACTGGTGGTTACCGGCACGGACTTTCTCTCTGAAAAACAGGTCCTTGAGCAGGCACAGATAAAAAAGGGGATAAATATTATTTCCGTAAACCTTTCAATGGCCAGAAAGCGACTGCTGGCACATTCATGGATCACCGAGGCTGAAGTCAGCAGAGATCTTCCGTCCGGAATAAATATCAAAATTAAAGAACACCAACCGCTGGCCATTCTCGACCTTGGCCGCAAATTTTTAATCAATACCTCCGGAGAAATATTCAAAGAAATGGCGGTATCGGATCCTGGCCAACTGCCGATGATCAGCGGACTTGCGTTTTCAGACATCAATACCAGCGACAAACCCCGAAGCATACCTTTTAAGGCGGTAATGAATGTTCTGGAACTGGGTCAAAAATGTAAAAGCGTTCTTCCTTACGATTTAATAAAAAAGATTCAAGTGGATAGGGAAATGGGCCTTACCATTTATGCCTTTGATCGCATCAAAGAAATAAAAATCGGATATAATGACTACCCGAATAAATATGACAGACTTAAAAATGTTCTTGCACATCTCAAAAAAAGACGGGGGTTTTCACATCTTGAATCCATTGATCTCAATAATTTAAATCGCATTGTCATACATCCAACGAAAAAAGAGTCGCCCGCACGAGGTCATAAGGAGGTTTAACATGCAAAGACAGGAAAATATTATTGTCGGCCTTGATGTTGGCACGACGAAAATTTGCGCTGTGGTTGGTGAGGTGGAAGGAAATAAAATAAATATTATCGGTATCGGCACCCACCCCTCAATCGGGCTTCGAAAAGGCGTGGTGGTAAATATCGAATCTACGGTAGAATCGATTCAAAAAGCCGTTGAAGAGGCGGAACTTATGGCCGGTTGTGAAATTTCATCCGTATATGCCGGGATCGCCGGAGGTCATATTACCGGTTTTAACAGTCGTGGAATCGTAGCAATAAAGGGTCCCGAAGTAACAAAGAATGATGTGGAACGGGTCATTGACGCCGCACGCGCCGTGGCAATTCCCATGGACCGTGAAGTCATCCACGTCATTCCCCAGGAATTTATCATCGATGATCAAGGCGGTATTCAAAATCCCGTGGGTATGTCCGGCGTAAGACTGGAAGCTAAAATTCATATTGTGACCGGTGCCGTCACGTCTGCTCATAACATTGTAAAATGCGCCAACCGATCCGGTCTTGATGTCTGCGATATCGTGCTGGAACCCCTTGCTTCGGGTGAAGCCGTGCTGACCAATGAGGAAAAAGATGTGGGCACGGCGCTTCTGGACCTTGGCGGCGGAACGAGCGACCTGGCAATCTTTTTCGGAAAAAACATCAAACATACGTTTGTTCTGTCACTGGGGGGGAACAACCTGACAAATGATATCAGTGTCGGTCTCCGCGCATCCCAGGCCGAAGCTGAAAAGATCAAAATAAAATACGGCACCTGTGTTGCCCGGGATATCAGCAATCAAGAAACCATTGAAGTTCCCGGAATGGGGGGGCGCAAGCCAAGAAAACTTCCCCGGCAGATACTGGGAGAAATATTAGAACCCCGTATGGAAGAGATCTTCACCTTAATAAAAAGGGAAATCTTCCGGGCCGGGATGGACAACGTCATCACATCCGGCCTGGTTCTCACCGGTGGATCATCCCTGTTGCATGGTATTACGGATATTGCCGAATCGATTTTTGATGTTCCCAGCCGACTCGGTAAACCCAGGGGAATCAGAGGCCTTATCGATGTGGTCAACAATCCCATGTATGCCACGGGTGTCGGACTCGTCCTCTACGGAGCAAAACATCAACCCGAAAAGAAATTCAGGATTCGTGACTCAAACATTTTTCACCGGGTCATGACCCGGATGAAACGGTGGTTTAAGGATGTAATTTAATTTTTTTTAACAGGAGGTGGGGAAAATGACGTTTACTTTGGTAGAAACTGAAAGTTGTGCAAAAATTGTTGTCATTGGTGTTGGAGGAGCCGGTGGAAATGCGATTAACAATATGATCGATTCCAAGCTCCAGGGGGTAAAATTTATCGCCGCCAACACAGATTCACAGGCGCTTGAGATCTCAAAGGCATCCATAAGGATGCAGATTGGAGAAAAGTTGACACAGGGACTCGGCGCCGGCGCTGATCCCCAAATCGGAAGGGAAGCCGCACTTGAAAATTCCGAGGCCATCAAAAGTACCCTAGAGGGAAGCCATATGGTATTCATTACCGCAGGATTCGGCGGGGGAACCGGTACCGGAGCCGCACCGGTTATCGCTGAACTTTGCAAAGATATTGATGCCCTTACTGTTGCGGTGGTGACAAAGCCTTTTTCCTTTGAAGGCCAAAAAAGGGCAAAACAGGCGACCGAGGGGATTGGTTCCCTCAAAAAAGTCGCGGATACGGTTATCACCATACCCAATGACCGGCTAAGGGGACTGGCGTCAAAAAATGCCAAAATGACCGATATGTTCAAGAAAGCCGATGAGATTCTTCTCCATTCGGTCAAGGGCATTACCGATCTGATTATGATGCCGGGGCTGATCAATCTCGACTTCGCCGATGTCAGGACAACCATGTCCAAAGCCGGTATGGCCATCATGGGCATAGGGACTTCCAACGGTGAAAACCGTGCCCTGGAAGCCGCCGAACGTGCCATCTCTCATCCTTTGCTGGAAGATATCTCCATTTGCGGCGCCAAAGGGGTTTTGATAAACATAACCAGTAACAGTGATTTGACCATGGAAGAGATGACCGAAGCTTCAGAGCGGATATATAATGAAGTCGGAGAAAATGCCGATATTATCTGGGGAACCGTGATAGACGACACGTTGGGCGATGAGATGCGGGTCACCGTTATTGCCACCGGAATCGATTCAAATCCTCAATCTATAACGGAACCTGAGCTCAGAGGTAAGATTAGAGATATCACCTTTGACGACTTAAACGATGCCGTAGATTATGACGAACCCACATTTATCCGCCGGAAACAAGCGGTGGGTGAATCGAGCGGCGCCACATACAGAGGATACAAAGGGATTGTCATCGACAACAACGACCTTAATGACCTGGATGTGCCGACATTTTTAAGAAAAAAGGCGGACTAGCACCTAAACTTTCTCTCCGAGCCGCAGGATCTGCGAGCCGGAGGCCGGCTTGTCCGGCTGACTAATTTGCATTGAATCATCAATGGCATGGAAAACCGATAAATTCCATAAAAGGCTGGCTGAATCGGAGATCGGAACCATTCGCAAACCATGGAAAGGACGGATCAAAGTTGCGCTGGTTTATCCCAACACGTATCATGTGGGAATGTCCAATCTCGGTTTTCAGTCTGTATATTATTTGCTCAATGAAATGGAGCATGTGGTATGCGAAAGGGGTTTCCTGCCGGATAATAAAAAACCGGGGGCAGAACGTATCATCACCATTGAGTCCGGAAGCCCTATTTCCGCTTTTGATGTCATTGCTTTTTCCGTGTCATTTGAAAATGATTTTCCCAACCTTCTGACCATTATTGAAAAAGCACGACTCCCTCTGCGATCCAATGATAGAGACCCTCCCCACCCTCTTATCATCGCAGGGGGAGTCGCTTTTTTTTTAAACCCGGAACCTGTGGCAACCTTTGTTGATTGTTTCCTGATCGGGGAAGCCGAAGCAATTCTTCCCCGGTTTTTTGATACAGCACTTCCTGAATTGCTGAATCAAGACAGAACGTCGTGTTTAAAAACCCTTGCGTGCAACGTTCCCGGCGCCTATGTTCCGGCATTTTACACTGTGACATACCATTCAGATGGAACATTTCGCACATTTGAACCCAAATGTGATGTGCCCGTTAAAATTGAGCGCCCATTTTTAAAAGATCTTTCCCAAACGCCCACTTGCAGCACCATATTAACCCCGGATACCACGTTTGACCGTACATTTCTGATTGAGGTCGGTAGAGGCTGTCCCCACGGGTGCCGATTTTGCAGCACAGGATTTGTTTACAGACCGCCCAGATTCAGACCTCTTTCCCTTCTCCAAACATGTTTGCAACACGGCGTTTCAATGACCGACCAGATCGGTCTTGTGGGCGCTGCGGTTTCGGATCATCCCGAGATCCATAAGCTCTGCGACCAGAAGTTTGAAAAAAATATCAGAATATCTTTCAGCTCCCTTAGAGCGGACGCCCTCTCCCCTCAACTCCTGTCCGTACTCAGGGAAAGTAAGGTCAAAACTGCAACCATCGCACCCGAGGCCGGTTCCCAACGCATGCGCAACATCATTAACAAGGGCATCTCCGAAGAAGATATCCTCACTGCTGCTGAGACGCTCGTGGCCCAAGGCATACCCAATTTAAAGCTCTATTTTATGGTGGGTCTCCCGTTGGAAACTATGGATGACGTTGAAGCGATTGTCACCCTTTGCAAACAGATAAAGCACAGATTTCTCAAATCCAGTAGAGCCAGGAAACGCATCGGAGAAATAACCGTCAGCCTAAGCAGTTTTGTTCCCAAGCCCTTTACGCCTTTTCAATGGTTGGCCATGGATGATATGGGTTCATTGAAAAAAAAGATAAAAACTGTAAAACAAGGTCTCAAAAGAGTGGCAAATGTTCGGGTGCATGCGGACGTTCCTCGATGGGCTTACATACAGGCCCTGTTGGCACGGGGCGACCGTAAGGTGGCGCAAATACTATCCCTGGCCCATAAAAATCGGGGGAACTGGCCCAAAACCTTTAAAGAATCCCCCATAAACCCTGATTTTTACGTGCTTCGGGAGCGCTCTTTAGACGAAGATCTCCCCTGGGACTTTATTGATCACGGCATCAACAAATCCTTTCTCAAACAAGAATACCAAAGAGCCCTCCAGGGCAAAACCTCTCCCCCATGCCCCATGGAATCCTGCACGATCTGCGGAGTATGCAAAGAAAGCGTTAGAAACAAAGAATAATTTTTTCTAACGAAAAAATCTTATAAGAAATAATGGACTTGTGCAAGATTAAGTTATAAATTCACCAAGGTTTTACCAAGGCAATTTATAAGCAAGAAACGGTCGCGGAATTCACGCAATATTTTGGTTTATATTAGAAGTGGTTTCAAAACCTTCAATCAGGTTCAAAGTCCCCCGCTAAAACCCAGCGGGATAAAAAGGCGGACACTTGGCAGAATAACCGCCGTTCGCACTCCTATTTAGGGTTCCGCCTTGCAATCCAAATCCTCCGGATACGGATATTATTTCAATGAGTACCTCGCATCCGCAATCTGAACATCTGTCTTTTATTATAATTGATGATTTCTCAGGGTTCTGCTCAAACATTTTTCTTAACATCTCTACCATTAGTTATGAGATCCTTACAAAGTTAGACAGATTTTAGGATTTTCTTTTTTCTTGAGTATGACTATACCGATTAAGCCTGAAATGAGTATAAGTATAAACAGGATGGTGACGATCATGCCAAACCTTAATGTAGCCCAGCTAAATCCCACCAGAGGTAATAGGCTTACCCGGACCATCGCCCTGAGATTGGCATGTTTGGCAATGACGTCGGCAATGGGCGGTGAATATTTATAATATAAATTCACCAAAGTTGAGCCAAAGCAATTTTTAAGCAAAAAACGGTCACGAAATTCACGCAATATTTTAACATGCGGCACCATCAAAGAACCATAAGCCGCAGTGGCTATGAAGCATCCGCCACCGCCGCCGCCACCGCCGCTGCTGGCTGCCGCTGGCGGATTATTCGCAGGGACTCCTTCTATAAGAAGTACTTCGTTGGAATTGGAACTTTCCAATCCATGGGTATCAAATGCTCTTACGACAAAATAATACGTTTGAGTTCTATCCAAATCATGAATGGTACAAATAGGATCAATAGTTTCCCAATAAGGGTCTAAATAATTATAGTGTTGACTTTCCTCGCGGTAAAAAACCCGGTAACCGGCTAGGTTTGGCTCATTATTTGGGGTCCATTGGAGCGTTATATCGATGGCATAGAGAGGTGTTGCGAAGGTATAAAAAAGAAAAATAAAAAGGAGCAAATATTTACAGAAAATTAGTATATTTTTTTCTCGCGGTTGTTGCATACGCAAAAAGAGCTTTCACCTTTATATATATAACGGAAACCTTGAAGTTAATACCTTGCATGAAAATTGTCGTTTAAAAACTCTCATTAATTTTCATGCAAGATTCAGACAATAATATCGGTTTTGCAGATCTTGTGATGGAAACATCAATTCGTTATCTTCAGCAATATGTATGCCAGATAGAAATACTCTTTACGGTTTTAAAGAGAAACGCCTAAATATATATGATATCAATAGGATAGAATTTATTAAGAATGATGACCGGATGTTGGACTTAGAAATGTAACCTTAAACAGGAAGATTTCTATAACCTTTTGATGTTTATAAAAAAAGGTCGATCAACTCCATATATTTTATTACCGCTCTCATTTAAGCGGCGCATGATTTTATAGCCGTTTTTTCCCGTTTACGAAAAAAATTTCCGCCCTTGCCCAAGGTCTTTAATTGAACCGGCATAGAAAATGGATATACGCATTAAGTCTTAATTTCAAAGCACCGACCGACCCTATGATCAGAAACGTTATTATTTATAGGAGCTTACTTGGGATGAAAAATAAATGTCTTGGGAAAAGAAGCATACGTACACCGTTGAGCATCACATTTAACTCAGATCCACTGAAGGAAATTTCCTTCATTGAATAGTCATTATTTTACAAATACTTGAGTGTTTCTTCTTCTCAAAAATCCTTGGCTGGATGTATGAATTACCCTTCATTCGCTTGTCTGTTTTTTAAGCGATGAGGTTTATTTTGTATAATTTTCAGTATGTTATGTTTATATTGGGTTTGGCACATCAATTGCAGATATTTGTATCAATTCATAATCGTAGCGCAAGTGAAATGAAGTATATTTTAAGATGTTCATCAAATAGAAGAATTGTTGCGCTATAGTTTTCATTTAAACATTCCCGGCACTGTCGGGAAAAACCAAAGGAGGATGTAATGAAAAGAACAATTTGTCTGGTAGTATGTGCACTGTTTATGGTTGTCATGATGTCGGGCGTCGCCCTATCCGCCGAAAAGAAAGCCGCGGAACAAGATCAGGGAATTATGATTACCGGAACAATCAACAATTCCAATCAACTTGTGGACCAAGACGGACAGATTTTTAGCGTTGCCGACAACGAGCAGGGCAAAGCGCTACTCTCTCATGTGGGCATGAAAGTTCAGGTAAAGGGAACTGTACTGGAAAGCGAAGGCAAGAAACTGATCACAGTTACTGCCTATGAAATACTCAAATAACACCCGGATGTTGATTCATAGGGGAAACGTAAAGAAAAAGGGGGATGTATTTACCCCCTTTTTCTTTTTTTAAACAAAAAAGTACCCAGATTAAAAATCGAGGATGCTCCGAATTCCGGTTGCCAAGGTTTTGCAAGCGAAGCTCAAAAGCTCACTTTGCCGACGGATTACCCTCTCTCCCGGGCTCATTCTCCGGATAAACTGCCGCCCGTCTCGAAAACAACATAACCAACCTGCTCAGTGGTATGGTTGCGCTCGGAATCGCCGATCGTATCCTCGTCTACGGAAAGGTATAAACCTTTGGTCGTGGCAAACGTCGAACCGTGAACATAAGCCCAGCCGCCATTGTTGCCGTCCATTCCCGCCATGCCGCTCAGTGCCACCTGTGGTGCCAAACCGAAGGCGGTATCAAAGCTATAGGTATACGGCGGTGAATCAGTTACCCCCTGAACCGTATCGGCGCCAACAGAGGCCTCGAACTCAACCCCGCCGATCATGCCATGACCCGCTTCGAACACGATAAATCCGATGGTCTCGTTCGCCCGGGTCGTGTCGGTATCCTCGCCCACGGTCTTGCCTGTGGTCAACACCGTGGCTGAGGGCGGGTCAGTTTGACGGCTGCCTTGGCACCAAAACACCGACCAGCCGCCATCGTTCTCCGTCATGACCTGACCGAGTAATACCGGATTAGCATAGCTCTGTCCATAGCTCTGGGATTCACCGACCCAGCTGTTGTTTTCGTCGGTGACCGTAGACAGATACGTCTGGGCTTCGATTTTCACACCATCGATGTTCCAGGTACCCTCCTCTACCACCAAGTAGCTGACGGTATCCGTTTTGACCGCTCCGCCCGATGGATTCTGCAGCCGCACATCGAAGCTCGTCGAGGTAACGTTACTGACCCGCGCCACAACCGGCGTGGTGTTGTTATTGTAGTTGACCGAGCAGACCACGACCGGGCTGACGTACACGTTGGCCAGGCTGATGGTTGCGTAGTCGCCGCCCACATTCACCATATCAAATTCCAGTTGTGCGGCTTTATGGATCGGGGTTGCTTGAATATCCACCTCATTTGAATCACCGCTCTCAAGCTTTTTGGTATTGAATGCCCTTGTGACAAAATAGTAAGTCTTGGTTTTTTCCAGGTCATGAATGGTGCAGGTGGTACTGGTGCCTTCCCAACATGGATTTGTGTAATTATAGGATTGCCCCGCCTCTCGACAAAAAACTCTGTAGCCGGCTAAGTCGGGTTCAGTATTTGGATGCCATTGCAGAATAACATCCATTGCATGGCCTGATGTTACGAAGCAAAAAAAAAGAAAAATGAAAAGTAGGTAATAGTTACTGGCAGTGAATATATTTTTATTTCTCGGTTGTTGCATATCCAAAACGACCTTTCATTTTTAAAAATTTATTACGGAAACCTTGAATTTAAGGATTTCAATCTTGCTGATCGTGTTACAAGGAAGGAAGATTTTTAACTGTGAGGAGATGCCAACCTTTTATTCTAAAGTGGATACAATGTCAAGGGCAGATTATGCTTTTGTTTTAATGGAATCGGAGAAAACAATTATATCAAAAGATTACGGAACATCATCGGGTCATTTTTGTATATTTCGATGGACTTTTTATATCCCAGTCGCTCGACAATTTTTATTCCTTTTCTCAAGTGCCGGTATTTTTTAAATTCGCTTTTGGTTTCAATATCCGATCGGACAAAAGATTCGGGCAGATGATGAATATGTTTTTCAATGATGGACGGCAATAGCGCGTGAACCAGTCCTCCTACAATCGCTTCTTCAACTGAAATCCAGTCTTCAACGATGGGTTCCACTTCCTTTACCGTTTTAGCTGCACTATTTTCTATTTCATTTTTAATCGCTTTTTCTGTATACCGTCTCAAGGCGATATGAAGTGTTTCCTCCACAGGAGTCATTAAAGCCGTATACGGATTTTTTGCACTATTTTGCCAAATCGTATAACAATCCCTCATAAATTCAAACGATCCGTTTTCGTTCAGATATACATAACTGGAGTAGGAACCCACTTCACCCGGAAAAACTTTGCCGGTCAGTTCGATGGAGACTTGTTTTTGAGCATCGCTTGAAAACACATAAGTCGTTACATATTCTTTCGCCAGATTATGAACGATAAATACATTAGTACCATTTGTTTCTGAATTTTCAGGCTTATAATCTCCCAATGTATGGATCTTTATATAGGGGTTTTTAAATTCCGTAAGTTTCAGAATATCACGGATCACATCATTACAGTAGCTTTCAAATAATGCTGAATATTCTTTTCTTGTCTCCGGGACATATAAAAGCCGGTGGGAAATACTTTCTATACGCCATCGAACCGGCAGGTCGTTAAGATCCGACTGAATTTTTTTAATCAACTCAGGGTGTTGATTTAAAAATTCAATATTTGCTTTGTGTAAATCCCGATCAAAAGATTGTTCAAAGTCGTTAAATACGCAAAAGGGACCGTCTCTATCCTCCATATTAATCAATTCCATCAACCGTGTATAATTTTTCGTTGTATCAGACGAAACGGTTGTGTCAGGGATACAAATCAAAAAAAGGACAAAAAAAAGTGAAGTTATGGTAGCTAATGATATTTTTCGCATAGTTACTGAATTAATTAATCATTAACGAAGTTGTTTTTTTGCAAAATTAACTTGTGTAATTTATTGTAGGATCCGCATTGAATGCCCTGAGTATGTTATCGGCAGGGGAGAAGATTTCTGAACATAAAAATGTGGAAATCGGGAAAAAAGTATTATCCCGGTTAAACAAATTCGGGTTTAATTGGGCCCTGATAGCGGGATCTACCCTTGGCTCCGACCCCGTTTGGCGGGATTTCCGTTTCACTCCAACAAGCTGAGGGGTATTCAGGCGAAGAAGAATAAAAAGGACTATCGAAAATTTTCGTGAAATATTTGGTCTAAATAGATGGGAAGGAGAGGATGGTTTTCAGGCTGTCAGGGTCACAGGATTGTCAAACAGCTATCCTACTTTTTTCTGAAATCGGTAAGTTTAAGATTATATTTTTTTACAAGTTCATAGATATCCGCCCGGTATTTCCCGGCCAGTTTGGCCGCCTTGCTGACATTGCCCCGGGTGAGTTCAAAAAGTTGAATGAGGTAATTTTTTTCAAAACTCTCTTTGGCATATTTAAACGATTTTAAACCTTCGGGACTGATATTCTGGGTTTGAAGGATGAGATCTTCCGTGATGACATTACGGTTTGTCATGGCCACTGCGCACTCAACGGTATTTTCAAGTTCCCTTATATTGCCGGGCCAAGGGTAAGAAATGAGTTTTTGCATGGCATTTTTCGAAAACTCTTCGATCTCTTTCCCCATTTCCCTGGAAATTCTTTGTAAAAAATACCTGGAAAGAATCGGAATGTCCTCTTTTCTTTCACTGAGCGGGGGAAGCTTTATTGGAATCACATGTATACGATAAAAAAGATCCTCTCTGAATTTGCCTTTTTCTATCTCTTGCTCAAGATTTTTGTTTGACGCTGCAATGATTCTGGAATCCACTTTTATGATTTGTCTCCCTCCGACCGGGTAAAACTCCTTTTCCTCCAGAGCCCTTAGCATTTTAACCTGCATGGAAGAGTGCATTTCGGATATTTCGTCCAGAAAGAACGTGCCGAAATCGGCTTGGACAAAAAGCCCTTTTTTACTACTGTCCGCTCCGGTAAAAGCGCCCTTTTCATAACCGAACAGTTCGCTTTCCATAAGATTTTCCGGTATGGCCGAACAGTTAACGGCAATAAAAGGGCCGTCTTTTCTCTTGCTTGCAAGATGCAGGCTTTTTGCTATCAATTCCTTTCCGGTACCGCTTTCTCCCTCTATATACACATTGGAATCGGTTGCGGCAGCCTGTGCAACCTGAGCGAGAACTTTTTTAATCTTATCACTATTGCCGATAATATTATCAAATCCGTATTTTTGTTTGACCAGTCCCCGCAACCGTTTGACTTCTTTTGAAAGTCTGCTCTTTTCAAGACAGTTGTTTATTTGCTGGAGCAGTTCATGTCCGTCGAACGGTTTGGTTAAATAGCTGTATGCCCCTTTTTTCATGGCATGAACGGCGCTTTTTATGGTTCCGTGAGCCGTGAGAATGATAACAGGAATGTGTGGGTTTATATGATGTATACTTTCCATCAACTGGATACCGTCTTGACCGTTAAGTTTCAGATCGATCAACGCCAGATCAAACGGCTCTTTTTCAGCCAGTTTCACGGCGGCTTCGGCGCCGGTCACCGATGTGACATAATATCCGACGGATACAAGCCGCATCCGAATCACTTGAAGAATGTTCCGGTCATCATCGACAACCAATATTTTTTCTTTTCGTTCGTGCATATCCCTACTGTCCATTTTCAGGGAGAATCTTTCTTTTTTTTTCTTCAATACCCAGATCGATCTCTTTCAACCGTTTTATCTGATTGGTTAAATCTCTATTTTTTTTGTCTTCCGCTTTGATTTTATTTTTCAGCAAGTTTATTTCTTTGTTTTTTTTGTCAATCTCTTTTTCTATTTTAATGGAATTGTCCAAAATGTGTGTCCAGATTTTTGCCTGGTTTATATAAACAGATTCCGGATATTCTCTGATGAGCGTTTTAAAAAGGTTCATCGATGTTTCGTAATTCGCATCCGGGTTTTTTGGAAAGGCATATGCCATACCCATAACATAAAGCGCCTGGTCACCGCGTGTATCTGGAAAAAGTTCATATATTTCTCTCCAATAGACCACCAGCTTCGAAAAATCGTTGGTGTCAGAAGAGGATTCCGCCTGTAATAAAAACTTTTCCTCTTGACCGGGTTTATGCAAAAGAGCACATCCGGCGCCAACAAGCGAAAGACTTAACCAGCAGGCAATGCAAAGAAAAACGTGCTGCCTTTGCCGAGAGTGCTTTCTACCCATATCTTTCCTCCGTGAGCCGCAATCACATGCTTGGCGATGGAAAGGCCGAGTCCCGTACCTCTAACCGTCTCTTTTCCACCTTCTATTCGCTTGAATTTACTGAATATATTTTCCAGATTTTCTTTTTGAATCCCGCAGCCTGTATCCGAAATCGACACTTGGATCTCCTTGATATCGTGAACTTTTAATAGGACCTCAACCGTAACAGATCCCTGTTCATCGGTGAACTTTAAAGCATTTCCGATTAAATTGTCAAGCAACTGGCCGATCCTTTCAGAATCCATCCGGATATCCGGGAGATTTTTCTGGTGTTTTAACTTAAGAACTATCTTTTTTCGCTTTGCAATGGGGGCCAGTTTCAACAGGCACTTGCGTATCGACGGGATCAGGCTGGACCGACTGAAATTGTACTCCATCATTTTTGCTTCCATACGGGATAGATCAAGAATCCTGTTGACCGAAACAATCAATCGTTCGCATTCTTCTTTGACAATTTTTAAAAGCTCCTGCCGGCTTTTAGGTTTTTCGGCAAAGGCTCCCTCAATCAATAATCCCGAAGCTTCCCTAATGGCTGTTAGAGGCGTACGAAGTTCATGGGACACATGGCTGATAAAATCTTCCTTCAATTCATCAAGTTCTCTGAGTCTGTCACACATTATGTTGAAATCATTGGCTAATTCCTTAATCTCTGGGGGTGAGCCGATCCCGGATATTTTTTCAAATTTACCCTCAGCAATATCCTTTGTTTTTTTCTGTAACAAAAGTATGGAGCGGTTAATGAGCCGGGTATTGAAAAATGAGATCAAAATTCCGAAAAAAATGGAAAGCCCTGCAGCAATGCATGTAATTATGAGAACATTGTAACTGATCTGGCTGGAAATTTTTATTTTTTCATCTCTGTCGGATCTTGCCGTCCAGTTGATATCCTTAAAATTTTTATTGATCTCTTCTACAATTTTTTCCTTTTGAGTCTGATATTTCCCATAGGGATACTTTTGTCCCTTTTTAATGTTCTCAATTTCTAAAGTGAAGATGGAAAAATATTCATCGAAAAGCTCACATGTTTCTGAAAACATTTTGTTTTTTTCATCACCGGCCATTATTAGACCCAATTGTTGTATGTCATTATTAAAGTCGTTTTTGATCCGGAGAAAATGTTGGTAAAAATCATTGTCTTTGGAAATAAGATACTTTTTTTCAAAACTGACCATGGAAAACATATTGTTTGAAAGACGTTCGGTCAAACGAACCGTCTGGCCGTCAATGGATGAAGCCGCACGAGTTAGTTGCGTTAGCTGGTTAAGCTTAAGGGTCACAAAAATGACCAGGAACAACACCAGCATCATGATGGTCATATATCCGAACGTTAATCTTTTGAAAATTGTAAATTCCATGGTGATATAAAATTAAATTCCTTGGCGATATAAAATAGGAAGGATAATAAAGGAATACGGTTTGTGTGTCAAAATAAAAAATTTCCCATCAAAGGGATTTACCGCCTGCACCTTATAGTGTCTTACGATTTAAAATAATTTCAAAAAAAACCGGGGCGTTTATCTATACAGAAAAATTAGACTCAAAGCCGGCCAATAGGTAATGACAAGGACTGCCGCAAATAGCACGATCATAAACGGTATGGCGGCCTGATAGAGTTCGGTGACCGGTTTGTTGAAACGGTAACTGGCGATAAACAAATTCATGCCCACCGGCGGCGTGAAGTAGCCGATCTGCATATTGGCCAGAAAAATGATGCCCAGATGAACCGGATCGATGCCGTAATGGACCGCCACGGGAAGTATGATGGGAATCATAATGACCAGGGCCGAAAAGATATCCAGAATGGCGCCGAGTACCAGCAACAAAAGGTTCAGGAGAATCAGAAAGACAAGTTTACTGGTAACGTGGGCTTGAATCAGATGAAACAAATGCATAGGCACTTCGGCGTCTATCAAAAAATTTGTAGATGCCAGCGCCACGCCCAGAATAAGCAAAATTCCGCCGACCATCACCATGGACTCCCTCATTATGGCCGGAAGTTGAGCCAGTTTAATCTCTTTGTAAATAAAAACCTCAACCACCAATACATACATGGCCGTGGCCGCTGCAGCTTCGGAAATGGCAAAAAAACCTCCATAAATACCCCCCAGCACAAAAAACGGCAACGGGATTTCCCATATGATATCTCGCAGGGCGGCAATGGCTTCCCGGGCCGAGAATGATTGATATGGAACGGGATTGCGACGGTTTTCCCATAAACTCCAGAATGACAGCACCAGTATCATAAGAAGCGCCGGGAGAATTCCGGCCAGGAACAGATCATTGATAGCAACGTTTTTTCCGATGTTCATTTGCTGAGCAATGATACCGTAGAGAATGAGCGGAAGAGAGGGGGGTAATAACAGACCCAGACTGCCTGAAGATGTCACCAGACCGATACTGAATTTGTCTCGGTATCCGGCCTCGATTAATGCCGGATAAAGAAGCGCGCCAAGGGCAACGATGGTTACCCCTGAGGCGCCGGTAAAGGCGGTAAAGAACGCACATGCCACAAAGGCCACAATGGCCAGACCGCCCGGCATCCAGCCGAGAAACGCCCGGGTAATCCGGACCAGGCGGTGAGACGTCTGGCTTTCTCCCAGTACATAGCCGGCAAAGGTAAACAGCGGCAACGCAAGCAAAATCGGCGTATCGGCGATTCGATAAATTTCAATGGCAATCACAGACAGGTTTACATCAAGGTAATGAAAACCGAGCATCGCAACTGCCAGAATAATAGCAAAAAGCGGCGTACCCAGAACAGCGAGAAAAATCAGTATCAGGGCTAAAATATACGGGATCACGATCGGGATTCAACGATTTTTTTTAAATTCATAAACGATAACAAGAAATAGCGAAGTGCTATAACCGTAAAGGCAAAAGGAATGATAGCCTCGCACAACCAGGTCGGCACATTTGCAAAGGCCATGCCGCCGTCTGAAAACTCAATCTGAACGAACAACAGACTGTAATAGGCCGCGATCGTACAAATCAATGCGGTAAACAGTTTAATCACGAAGTTCGCATAGACTTTGGCACGTTCCGGCATATAACGATCCATTATGTCAATGGTGATGTGGTTGTCGTGGCGGCTTGCCACCATGGCCCCGATAAGGCCGACCCACAGCACCAGAATGCGAACCATGACATCACTCCAAACAATGCCGGCTTCGAACAGATTTCGCAGAAAAATTTGTGTCACGGCCATGCCGATCATAAGCAGGAGCAATCCCACCAGGATAGCGTCTTCCAGCCGGTGCAGGGTTATTTGAACCCGCTTTGCAAAAGTCATATCTTTATGTTTATTCATGGATATCGAGTTACTTTGAACGATAATCTTTAAGAAGAGTTTCCAGAGTATCCACCATGTCCTGAGATAATTTACCGGCGTTCACCAGACGCTTGGGTACTGTCCCGGCGTCATCATACCATTTTTTCAGCGCTTCACCGGAGGGTTTGATAAATTCAATCCCCTGCTTACGTAACACTTCCAGGGCGTTAACGTTGTCTTCGCGGTTCAGCCGGTCCAGTTCGCGGAATTTACGGCCCATTATTTCGCGAAATATTCGTTGATCATCCGGCGATATTTTTGCAAACGCCTTGCGATCCAAGGCCAGCACTCCATAAATATACAGAAACGGCTCATACATCAGGTAGTTAATCTGGGTATGCCATTGCAGCGCCACCGCCCCGATGGGCGGCGTGGTGACCGTATTGATCAATCCGGTTTGAAGGCCCGCCCGCACATCGGCGACGATGGATAACGGAAAGGGAGTGATGCCAAAGGCCTTGACCGATTCAAGAATCATGGGATCATTGTCTGGAATCCAGACTTTCTGACGGCGCATCTCCTCAACGGTTCTAATGGGCACCTTGGACATGACATAGGCAAAGCCACCTTCGGCGATCCCGAAGGTCACAAATCCTCCTTTTTCAAGCCCTTGGGCAATAAGCGGGTCCAGATGCTTGCGAACATAATCCACCTCGTCAAAGGATCTAAATTTAAGCGGCAGGCTGTAAATCTGGTTGTCGGGATAAAATCGGGATAAACTCCCGCCCACAACGGCGCCCCCATGGAGCTGACCGATACGGATTTTTCGTAACACCGCCTGATCATCTCCCATTACTCCGCCCGGATAGTATTTAATCGTCACCCGGTTATCGGTTTTACGGGTCAGTTCCTCGGCGCCTTCCCGCATTTTTTGCATCCAGACAGACCCTTCCGGCGACAGGGTGGCGATCTTGAACCTCATGGCCTGGGCCGGGCCGGTCAACGTAAAAATGAGTACAATTGTAATAATTCTGATCATC
>JAFDHQ010000151.1 GCA_019308685.1 Deltaproteobacteria bacterium | reverse complement strand
GTTAAAAATAACCACGTGGGGTGAGTCCCACGGAAAAGGGCTTGGCGTTGTCATTGACGGTTGTCCGCCAAACATACCCCTTGATGAGCGCATGATTCAATCCATGTTAAACCGCAGGCGGCCGGGAAAATCGACGGCAAGTACCACTCGGAAGGAGCCTGATCAGGCGATGATTATGTCCGGTGTTTTTGATAATATGACCACCGGTACGCCGATTATGATCATGGTGCGCAACAAAGACGCGAATTCCAAGGCGTATGAGCCGTATGCAGATCTTTTTCGACCGGGACATGGAGATATCACTTACATGGCCAAATACGGCATACGGGATTGGCGCGGGGGCGGGCGGGCATCTGCACGGGAAACCGTGGGCAGAGTGGCGGCCGGCGCTGTGGCAAAGGCAATTCTTGATAGGGAAAACATCGAAATTGTTGCTTACACCGTGCAACTCGGCGGTATACGGGCAAAAAAGCGCAATCTGGACGTGGTTGATAAAAACATGTTCTATTGTCCGGACATGGAAGCCGTTGAAAAAATGGAAGAACGCGTTTTGCAAGTAAAAAAAATGGGAGATTCAATCGGTGGTATCGTGGAGATCCTGGCAAAAGGAGTTCCACCCGGATTAGGAGATCCGGTATTTGATAAAATCGATGCAGATCTGGCAAAAGCGCTCATGAGTATCGGTGCGGTCAAGGGGGTTGAGATCGGCTCCGGATTTGAAGCTGCGGCCAAGCTGGGTTCTGAAAACAATGACCCCATAACTCCTCAGGGCTTTTCCAGCAACAACGCCGGCGGTATTTTAGCTGGAATATCCAACGGAGATGATATCGTGATTCGAGTTGCCGTAAAACCGATTCCTTCTATTTTAATCGAGCAAAAAACAATCGACATATCTCGGAAGCCGGCCACAATTTCAACCCGGGGCCGTCATGATATTTCGGCCATACCCCGCATCAATGTGGTCTGCGAGGCCATGGTCGGTCTTGTTCTTGCGGATCATCTGTTAAGGCAACGGGCAATTCAATAGTACGAATATTGCTGAATAGCGTAGATCCGTTATAGGTCCAGTATATTCTCAATTTTAGATTTAATGCTCTCCACTTGCGAATCAGATAGAGAAAAAGGGTAATCGTTTTCCGAGGAAATTGCCGGATAGGTTTTGGCATCCTTATCTTTTTTGGCAAATACGGAAAACGAATATTTTTTGTCTCCTCTCAGGGCAACGGCACAGGTCGGGTTTTTAAAATCGTCTTTTTTAGCGTCATTTATATAGGCTTCACATTCCAGTTGATGAAGAAAACTTAACAGACTCTTGACCTTTTCTTTATCCACTTTTTTACCGTCAGCATTCTGCCAGACGATTTGAGCTTCGGGTTCTTTAGACGTTTTGCCCTCTTGCTCGGAGACCTGCGTTTGGGTCAGAATCATGGTTTTTTTGTCTTTGGACAGCGTAAGTTCACGAATATCTTTTTCCGTAAAGGACAGTACGGTTTTGTCTCGCAACTCATCAACGGTTTTGTCAAATTCCCGTCTAAAATTCCCTAAAGCGTGATAGACATTGGGATCGGTTGCCAATCGAACAAATGTATGCTGATAGGTGGTCGCTGCTTTGCCGATATCAAATTCCCGGCTCAGTGTTTTTCCTTTCCAGGCTTTTACAGTGATTTTCTCGTCATGGCTCAAATCGTAACGCACATAATTCTTTGATTCTGACACCAGAGCGGTCAGAGTCAATTCTTCAATGACATCAAGCATTTTTTTGACCTTTGCAGAATCAGCAGGATATTCTTTAGCCCCGATGTACCAGGTGTTGTCTTTTTTATTTAATACAAGGGTCTTTCCTGCCTTGCTGACTTCCAGTTTTGAAATCTGTTTTCCGGAAACCTTGGTGATATCCGGAAGCTTGTAATGTGTCCGGTCTGAACGATGCAAAACAAGATAAAGGATCAATGCAACGAGTATACCTGCCAGTATGAAATATTCTTTTTTAATTTTCATCGTTACCTCTTTTATTTTTGAAACATCATCTGTATCCGTTTTTTTCTGGAATGGCGGCTAAACCAAATAATCAATCCCAAAAAGACGACAAGCACGGGAAGTCCGGCAATATTAAAAGACTTGACAAATGTTTTTGTTATCGCTCCGGTGTCATGTAACGGATTAAAACGAAGAATTTTGCTTCGCATAATGGCGATATTCTGCCGGTGGTTTAGGGTATCTATGGCATTCAAAACAAACATGTCGTTGGGGCTGTTACCTTCGGGATCCAGAACCGTATCCTTTAGCATTTCCGAAGACGCCAACAAAAAGATTTTGGCAGGTTTGCCTTTTGATATAAAACCGCCCCGGCCTTTTATTTGGGACATATCAATGTTTTCTTTTTTAGTTTCGGATTCAACGTCGCTTTCCGGGTTATCCTTGGTTTCCGTATCCGTTTCATTGGATATTTTTTCAGGGATCGGTTTTCCCGCAAAATAACTGGGAAACTCTCCTTCAATAATATATGCCAATGGAAAACTTTGTAGTTCATCAGCAGACGGCGGGGGATGAAGGAACATGGGATTAAGGGTGATATTTTCGCGCATTTCCCATGATTTTTCCGAAGATGAAAACAGCTTCACGGCCGTTAACTTGTTGTTTGAAATTCTTTCTTCATCCAGTTCCAGAGGGGATATTTTAACCGCAACCAGACCATTGATGCCGTTCATAAATTTAAGATCATGATTGATGAATTTGTTTTTGATGATCGGGGCAAAATAAATGGGTCTTTCCCCCCCGCCCATGCTTCTGGGAAGCCGTTGCTTATGACAATTTTCATCCATCACATAGGATTTTTTCATGTCGATTCCGTAATGAGCCAGCAATTTGTTGAGACCGGTATCCAGAGGCACATATTTAAACCCCCGGTTTAATCCAAAATTTTGCTGGCTGTTATCCCTAACTTCATTGAAAGCATCCAGGAACAGTGCCAGGTTGGTACCTCTCATCAGGGCTTGATCGATCTGGTAAAGCTCGTAATCGGAAAAACTTTCTGTGGGTCGTGCGATAACAAGACAATTCAGGCTGCTGGGGATGGTCTGGTCTTTTAAGTTAATCGGTTTAATGCTGTAAGTTTGGGAGATTAGGCTTGAAAATGTGGATAGCGATTCCGGATTTTTTTGTCCCATGGGGGAGAAACCCGAAATCTCATGGGTACCGTGATCCGCTAGATATCCAATGTCCTCGTTGATATCGACCAGGGTTTCCAGATTGTCATTGATGATTTCTTCCAGTTCATCGATGTCGGTCAGATGATACTGGGTTCCGATGATCGGTATCCGCAGTACCCTTAACAGCGGAATCTCCCGAACTTTTTCATTATATTCCATGACAAGACCGATGATGCCGCTGCCGGCTTGAATCTTACCGTCTGAAAGATCAGGCCATTTGAGGTGCATGAGGTTATATTTTCCCAAGGGTTTTTGATCTGTTTGCGTGGTAGAGGGATCGATATAGGTATATTCGAGTTTCCCGTAATTTTTGGAGTTGACCTGGTCAATTATTTCTTTCAACTTGTCCGGATATTCAGGTAATTCGCTAAGACCCATAAACGGTGCAACAGATTTTAAGGAAGAAGACAGAAATAGTTTGACCCGAATTTTATCCGAAAGGCTCAACAATGCACTGATTTTATTGTTCAACTTCTGTATGGCCGTGGTCAGTTTATACTCTAATCCGTTGATGGAGGTAATGGTGGGAATCCTTTCTATCATGTCGCCGTGAATGAGCACCAGGCCCATGTAAGCCTTTTTAAATTTTACTTCATCTTCTTCAAACGCCTGAATTTGTACCGGGTGAATACCATAATTTCTGGCCAGTTTCTGATTCTCCTGTGCCAAAGGGTTGATCCCTTCAGATTCGGGGCTGACGTCATAAAACCGGTAGTTAAAATATTTGTTGGCATGGATAGCATATTCTTCAAGCAAATCATGAAGATATCGTTCTGTATTGTTATATGGCGCCGGGAGATTTTTGGTAAAAAACACATCTATGGTTAACGGTTCGGAAAGCGTGGATACCACCTTTTTGCTTGCTTTGGATATGGAATAGATCCTGTTGGATGTGAGATCCATCCTGAAAAAGAGTGTCATACCCGCCACATTGATGAGGACGATGATCACCAGATAAATAAAAAGCTTTATATATGTTGTATATGGTTGCTTGCCCATTGTGTTCTCCTTAATTTTTTTCTTTCATGGCCAGATGGGTGCTATAGAGACCGAGGAAGACAACACTCAGAAAATAGACAATATCCCGAGAATCGATGATCCCTTTGGCGATGTTTTGGAAATGAAAATCAGCACCCAGATACCCGATAACACCCAACAGCGACCCGGGAAAGAAAAAGAGCATTTTGTCGATCAATGTCAGCGTAAAGCAGATCGCCATGCCCACAATAAAAGCAATGATCTGATTACGGGTCAAAGACGACGCAAAAAGCCCTACGGCCACAAAAGACGCGCCCAGTAACAGAGCTCCCAAATAGCCTCCTGCCACAGGTCCCCATTCGAGCTGGCCCATAAAAGCAATGAATATGGGATAAGAAAAGGTCGGTACCAGGGCCGCGGCCACGAATAAAACGCCGGCTAAGAATTTTCCCAGTAAGATATCCTTAAATGTCACCGGCAGGGTGAGGAGCATCTCGTAAGATCCCACGTTCAGTTCCTCGGAAAACAATCTCATGGTGACTGCCGGAATCAGGAAGGAAAAAGTAATGGGAAGTAGATTAAAAAAGTTTCTCAGGTCAGCCTGATTGTAGTAGAAAAAAGTCGTAAAAAAGAACCACCCGGTCACCAGTAAAAATATAGATATGACAATATAGGCGATGGGGGATATGAAATAATCTTTTAGTTCCTTACTGCAAATACGGATAACTTGCTGCATATCAGTCCTCCTCGGTCAGCTCGCGGAATATGGTTTCAAGCGTTTTGGTTTCCTGATGAAACTCAATGAGAACCCAATCGGTTTGCTTTATGGCGTGATAAACGGGTTCTCGCAGGTCGGAATCGGATTTGCAGGCAACTTTCACGCTCAGCGGTCCGTTTGGTTTTTCATTTATTTTTTCAATTTCAGCAACGCCGTGAATTCCGCTTAATCTATCGTGTACGTCTTGAAAATTTGCCTTTAGGATATCTAAATGGATAAAATGCGTTTTTCCTGCAGATTGCTTGAGATTTTCCATCCGGTCGTTTGCGACGATCTTTCCTTTATCGATGATTACCACCCGGTCACAGGTTGCCTCAACTTCGCTCAGGATATGGGTTGAAAGAATTACGGTTTTTTCTTCCCCGATCTGCCGGATGATTTCCCGTATCTCGGCGATTTGATTGGGATCCAGACCTGAAGTGGGTTCATCAAGAATCAAAATTTCCGGATCATCCATCATGGCGTGGGCCAGACCCACCCGCTGATTCAGTCCTTTGGACAGTTCACTGATACTCCGGTGCATAATTTCATCCAACCCGCACAAATCCACAAGCTGCCGGATTCTGGATATTTTTTTATTTTTATCCAGTCCCCTTAGCCCTGCAACATAATCAAGATAGTCATAAACCAGCATGCTGTGGTACAGGGGTGCGGATTCCGGAAGGTATCCCATCAGCTTTTTGATTTCCAGCAAATTCTCATCAAGCTGATAGTCCTTTACGCGAATGGTTCCGGATGTGGGCATAAAATAGCCGGTCAGCATCCGCAAGGTGGTTGTTTTACCTGCGCCGTTCGGACCTAGCAATCCTAAAATTTCACTTTTTTTAATGTCGAAATTGATTTGATCCACAGCACAGAAGTCTTTGTAATATTTAGTTAAATTTTCAATATGGATCATGTTTTTTCCTTTCCTTTTGACAGTTTCGTAAAAAATCGGTTTTGCTTAAAATCTCTTAAAAAATTTTTACAAATTCATCAAGTTTAAAATTTTAAATGAATTAATCCAAGCACATTGATCATAATTAGTTCCCATCCGGAAAAGGGCCATTTCTG
>JAFDHQ010000150.1 GCA_019308685.1 Deltaproteobacteria bacterium | reverse complement strand
AGAAACATTTTTCAGGGAGACTTCCGAAATTTTTCCTAAAGTCTGTCTTTGAGTTTTTGAGCCGGATGTTGTGCCGGATTCGACAGCGGGAACAGACTGCGGCAGGCTTTCTCTACTGTCCAGGATCAAAAATATCCGTTCCGCCGATGCCATTGAATTTTGCAGGATATTGTATTTTTCTGCAATGTCCCGGAGCTTTCCGCCAGAACTTCGCTACCGCCATAAAAAATCACCAGCGCAATGGCAACCGCACCCAGAAGCTCTATAATCGGCATAAACACGGCGAAAACATGAACCTGTCTCATGCCGGCCAGGTAGTGCTCATGATTCAGCTGTTTGAAACCCAAATAATTTCTCTTCTCCTGTAAAAATAGCTGAATTACCTTTATCCCGCTGATGGTTTCCGAAAACCGTGTATTGATCTCTGCGATTTTCAGACGTAAGATTCTGAATGCCTCCCTGGCCTGACCTGAAAAATGAAGCGATGCGTATAGAACGAAAGGGATTACCGTAAAAGAAACCAGCGCCAGGCGTAAGTTAATACTCAGGAGAACAAGGGTGATGCCTGCCAGGAGAAAAAGGTCCTTGAAAACAAATACGATAACCGAAGTGAACAGCTCATGCATGTTCTGAATATCATTTGCAACCCGAGTCACCAGACGTCCCACGGGATTGCGCGTAAAAAATGCAACCGACAGGCTCTGGATATGTGCAAACAGCCTCACCCTCAGATCATGCATGATCATTTGGCCGGTATATTCCATGAGGATAACCTGCACCATATTGAGAACAAACCCGGCCATAACCAGTATGAGGAAAATACCCGTAATGAAAGTGACGCCGGTAAGATCATCTTTGCGAAGTATGGCAAGATCTTTTTTCTCGATTCGGGAAAGATCGTCAAAAGATATTTGCGCCCAAGCACCCTTTATCTCGAAACGGCCGGAGTATTTATTGACAATCATCTGGATTGCCGGGTCGGTGATATTCGCCTTTAAGTATCTGATTTTATTTTTGGCCGAATCCGGGCGTTGGTTCACCCCGGATTCCTTTTGCGGTACAATATAGCGGTCGATGGCGATTTTAGTAATGTATGGAAGCGAAAGGTCCAACAGGGTTATCAAAACGACTAAAACGATTGAGCAGAGCAATAGCAGACGGTACGGCAGGGTATATGGATAAAGCCGTTTTAATAACTTCACGTCATAAGGCTTGCCCAGGTGCTTTTCCTCAAAGTAACCGAAATCAGTGTGCATATTCCTCTTCTATTTCCTGGAGACGGAATGTATTTGCGTAATATTTATCCTGCGCCATCAACGCCTCATGATTACCGGACTCCACCATACGACCTTTTTCAAGGGCGATGATCTGATGGGCGAATCGGACGGCGGAAAGCCGATGCGAGACAATGATAATGGTTTTGTGACCGGCCATGGATCGGATAGTTTTTATGATGGCATTACCGGTTTCCATATCCACCTGACTGATGGGATCATCCAGTATCATGATGGGTGAATCCTTGAGCAAAGCTCGTGCCAGGGCCACACGTTGTTTCTGGCCGCCGGAAAGGACAATCCCTTTTTCTCCGACAATGGTCTCAAAACCGTCCGTAAACGACGTTATGGTTTCATAAATAGATGCTGCTTCAGCCGCCCGGATCAATTCCCGATCGTTTATTTCTGTATTACCGAATGTTATGTTTTCACGAATGGTACCGGCAAATAAAAAGGGTTCCTGGGGCATAAATGAAATCCGGGATCTCAAATCCCGAAGGTTTAGCTTACGAATATCTATTCCGTCTAACATAATTTTCCCCTGTGACACATCAAAGATCCTGGGAATCAAATGTAAAAGGGTAGATTTGCCGCTTCCCGGAGGACCGACGATTCCCAGAATCTTCCCATAATCGAGTTTTATATCGATGTGATCCAGAACCGAAAAACAACCGGATTCATGAACATCAGGTGTATAGGAAAATGAAACATTTTCAAAAACCACGGATTCCTTAACCGGTTTAAGAATAACTTTCCCCGGACGATCATCAATCTCCGGCAACGTTTGGATGATCTTATCAATTCTTTCGAGTGATGCTTTGCCCCGCTGGATCAGGTTGGTTACCCATCCGATGGCCATCATCGGCCATGTCAGGAGCCCGAGATAGCTGATGAAGGCGACAAAATCTCCCGGCGTTATGGTAAAAGTTATGGTCTGTCTGCCTCCTAAAAAGAGCACGATGGCCAGGCTTAAGTTTGAGAAAAAAACCATCAAGGGAAAAAAAGATCCAGTAATTCGTACCAGGCTCAAATTTTTTCCGATATAATTCTTTGAAACATCTTCAATCCGGGATGCCGCCTCCTGTTGCCGGTTATAGGCCTTTATAATACGGATTCCTGCAAACCGTTCTCTAACCACTTCGGTTAAATCCGAAAACGCTCCTTGCACCTCTCCGTAGAGACGGTGCATTTTTTTACTGAAGAAACGGGTTCCCAAAACGATCAGGGGCATGGGGATGAGCACAAAAACGGTCAGTTTGACATTGATGTATGCCATAAAACCGATGGCTGCGGTACCGAGAACAATGGCGTCGGTGAGCGCCACCATGCCCATACCGGTGGCCATTCGGATATGTTGAATATCGTTTGTGGCATGTGCCATGAGGTCTCCGGTTTTGACCTTATCGAAATATGAGGCGGAAAGGGTCTGAATATGGTAAAAAAGTTTGTTTCGCAGGCCTTCTTCAACCCTCCTGGATGTGCCGATGAGACAGCGACGCCACAAATAGCGAAACATACCGATCAAAACGGCAATCCCCACGATGTAAAGCGCATAGGTTAGCAGGGTTATGATATCGATCCTATAGGCAGTCAGATCGTCTACCGCCCATTTTAAAATTCGGGGGATAAAAAGCTGCAAAAAATCAACCGTTATCAGACAAACAAGGCCTAAAAAGATGAAAAATCGCCTTTCCAATAGATACGGTTTTATTAAGTAGAAAGATTTCATATGATTGAACGTCTTGTTATTTTAACTTTTTTAAAAGTGAACATCGAACGTCCAACATCGAATGGTGAATGAAAAAAAACCAATGTTGAACAACGAATAGTGATTGAGGAATAAGATAAATTAAATTTCGGAGCGAAGCGACATCATTATTCGATGTTCGATGTTCATCTTTTCTCGGAGTATGACACGAGGTATTTTTGCTTTCAAGTATGAAGATAAAAAAAGATGGGAGGTCAGTGGTCAGTAGGTAGGGGTTTGACAGGAAAGGTTGGCCCCCCGGGCATCCGGGGGGGGGGGGGCTGATTTTAAAGCTAAAATGGTCTGAACGGCTCGATTTTCTTGCCACACCGAGCGCAGATAATTTCTTTTTCCTCTACTTCTTCATTAGATACCGGATCGGTTATGCCTCTTTGGGCCGTAACCATTTCCTCCATGTTCAGACATTGTCTGCAAACAATATCTTTTGCAATCTTTGTGGCTGCAAAAACGGACATTATTTTCCTCCTTTTGATCGGTAGTTATACATTATTTTCCCTCACTCCGTTCGGAATGAGGGAAAATAATAGTTCGTATGTCAACTACTAAAGGCCTCTTATTTGGGCGGCCTCAGATGGCGGCGCAAAAGTTTGCCGGTGGGTGTGCGCGGCAATTCATTCCGGTACTCAATAGCTCTGGGCAGCTTGTAGATGGCAATGTGCTCCTTCAAGAATTCTTTGAGTTCTTCAAAGAACTCGTCGCTGCCTTCATGCCCTTCTTTCAGTACCACAAAGGCCTTGGTAATCTGACCCTTGTCCGGATCGGGAACGCCGACCACGCCGGCTTCTGCAATGGCCGGATGTTTTTCGATGGCCTCTTCAACTTCGGCAGGCCCGATACGGTAACCCGAGCTTTTAATCATGTCGTCTTCGCGGGATACAAAGAAAATGTTGCCGTCTTCTTTCATAAAGACCGCATCACCCATCTGATTCCAGCCGTCGACAACACCCTTGCGCTGTGACTTGATCAGGCGTTCGTCATCCACGTAAGGTTTCCAGTACAGGCTTCCCGAGGGTCCCTTAAGAACCATGCTGCCGACTTGATCCGGCTTGCAGTCGTTCCATTCCGGATCAACCACCCTCACCTCTACACCGGGGATGGCTTTGCCGATGGAATCGGGCACGGGCTCATCGTTCATTGTATTTGATGTGACCAGGTGAAGCATTTCAGTACCGCCCAGACCTTCCCAGATGGGCTGGCCGGTGAGTTCTATCCATCCTTTCAAGGTCTCGGCGCCCAGAGCATCACCGCCGGAGGTGTAAAGGCGAATTGAGCTGGTGTCGAAATCCTTGAATTTGGGGAACTTCATCAACGCCCGGTAACCTGTGGGCAGACCGGTGAGGATCGTAATCTTGTGCTTTTCGATGAGTTCCAGCATGTCCGGCGGCGTAAATTTAGGAATAAGGGATATGGCTGCGCCCCCTTCAAAGGGCATGAGCGTAAAGGTGCCGAAACCGGCGGCAAATGATACCGGAGCGGCGCCGCCCAGAACATCACCGGGCTTCATTTTATAAACATATTTGTTAACCATTTTGGTCTCTATGACGATGGGACGGACAAAATGGACACACCCTTTTGGCATGCCGGTGGTGCCCGAGGTATACAGCATAATACCGATGTCGTCACCTTTGAGCATGGTGGCTTCCAGATCGGCAGAACCTGCTTCGAGCATTTCTTCATAGACCATATTGCCGGCGGCCTTTACTTCATCGGCATTTCCGCCGATAACGATGACTTGGGTGCCGAATTCGAAGTTGGGCTTGGCCTGCTCAACCGGGGGCATGAGCGGGGCATTGACAATAAAAAATTTCATTTCAGCATTGTTGGCCACGAACGCCACCTCTTCGCCGGACCACAAGGGAGAGGTGGGCACCGGGATGGCGCCGATTTTCTCAATGGCAAAGATGGCTACCAGGGCCTGAATCGAATTCACCAGACGAATACCCACACGGTCCTGTGGTTCAACGCCTTCATTTTTCAGACTGTTGCCGAACTTGTTTACCATTTCCTGGAGCTGAGCATAGGTGACGTTCTGGTCCATGAATTTAATGGCAACATTGTCACCTCTTCCTTCGCGAACATGACGGTCGAGCAAGAAATCGGCAAGATTCAATTCATCCGGAGTATCCGCAAACTCTTCCGGAACCAAATATTCAGGCCACATATCTTTTGGTGGCAGCATGTTTTCCGGTATTTTTCCCATAGCATAAACCTCCCTAATTTTAGTGTTGTCTGTTTTTAATGTAACCCGTTTCCATTACTCAACAACCGGTTTTATATTCCTGCGTCGGCCGGCGAACATGAGTTTAAAATATTTTGAAGTCGAGTTTTGTCCAAATTCCATCCCGGGTGTCGTTCGGAAAAACGTTCCGGGGTAATGTGCTGAAAGAATTCACCTCCTTTCAAAAGAAATTGTTGTGACCCATCGAAAAATTTTGGTAACGATCATTGTTAGAATAGTTTACAAACATCTGCCTATAAGATATCCTGCAATAAATTGCAAGGCAAAAAAACATTGGTTTTTAAAGCACTTTTTTTTTGCCTAAAATCGGGGTAAATTTCCTGTTTGAATTTTTCTTTTTACACGAAAATATTAGCCTATAATGTATTCTGAAATAACTGCTAATCTATATGTTGTATTTTATGTGATTTTACCTTGTTTGAAAAAAAAATGGCACATCTATATTCGTTCTTCCTTTGTGTGTTAATGATCTTCAGCGATTCAGGTTTGTTAACCCTTAATAGCCGGGCTTAAAGGTCAAATTAAAATAAATTTTTTGAATAAAATTCATTTTTTGTACTTGACAAAATTTCTAAACAATTTTAGATAAATATTTAACTGAATAAAATTCATTTTTTATTCTTTTTTATACTTGACAAAATTTCTAAACCATTTTAAAAAGTGAATTCTGAATAAAATTCATTTTTTTTATTTGACGAAAATTCAAATCAAAAATTATATTCACTGAATATAATTCATGCATAATTGATGAATTGATAGAACGTCGAATTCATCACGTTTTAAGTTTTAAGATTTAGGTGTTCGGTCATTTAAATTTCTTTTTTAAAAGCACTTAAAAGTAACCCTGTCGTTTTCTTGATTTTTTCGAGACCATCAACATTCAATTAGTTCATTTTTTCAGCACACTGTTTTATATTTTTTTATCGTATTACCTAAAGGAGGTGATGTCAGACGGTTACGCTTTCTGCATCAAGCGGAAAGAAAAACGACCCATCGAAAGGCAAGCAGCACATTAAAGAAGGTTTTGCTCGGCTGCCGGCGCGGTAACTATCGATCACCTAAATAAGGTCGTTTTATCACGGTTGCCGGCTTTCGCCGAAATTCGATCAGAAAGGAGGTGGTAAACATCAGTACGGGGGAATCTCTACCGTTCCTCTGAAACTGAGAAGGACTCTGGATCGACTCTTAAGTGGATTACTAACTACTTTTTGGAGGTAAAATATGGCAGAAAAAAGAGACATTGAAATAAACAGCCGGGCCGACACACTCGACCTGATGCATCCAGACATCAGACCCTGGCCGGTCACGCCAGCGCCTTCTTTTGAAGAAGTCATGGAAAAGACCTATGCCAAGCGCAAGGCGGAAGATTTCGGCAAGTGGTGTGAGGACAACCTCAGGTATGAGTATTGCTTTGGCAAACCCGAGGCCCTCCAGGGGTTCAAGTTTGTCTGTTGCGGTATGTGGAGACTTGGCAACAAGTTCTGTGCCGGACTGCTCTGCGAAGCCGGGGCCGAGGTGATCAACGTGGAGCCGCCCGGAGGCGACCCCTTGAGAAAGCTCACCCCCTTTGGCCGGGAAGAGTATATGCTCGAAAGCAGGATTACCGGCGAAAAATGCGGGCTTGACTTTATCCACGAGATGAGGGGACAAAAATCCGTTACCATTAATCTCGAGACCGAAGAAGGCCGGGCCATTTACAAGACCCTTGTGAGCCAGGCCGACGGTGTGATCGACGAAATGCCCCCGGGCTACATGGACAGCATCGGTCTGGGGTACCGAGATCTTTGCGAGGAATTCCCCAGGCTGGTCTATCTGAATATCGCTGTGCGCGGAACCTGGGGCCCTTACAAGGATAAGTTGTCCAAGTTCGGTCAGTGGACCCTTGAGCCCTTTGGCGGATGTTCCAACGCATTTATTCACAACACCGGTTTTCCCCAGGACCAGCTTCCCAGGGGCAAGGGCGGCGACCCCACCCGGTCCGGTGTATGGTTTGCCGATTTTGTGGCCGGCGAGCAGGGGGCCAACACCTTGCTGGCGGCCCTGTACTGGAGAGATGAAATGAGCGGCGAAGGTCAGTTCTGTGAGGTGACCGGCGCCGAAACCCAGAACGACATCCTCGACTTTGATATCAGCTGGTACGGTTTTAACGCCAGCATCAAGGCCAGGACCGGCGCCTGGGACCCCAACCTGAACCAGTATGAGTGGAATCCCTGCCGGGACGGGTACATGATGATCGGCGGCCAGACCGACCGGCTCTGGTACCGGATCGGCATGTGTATTGAGCGAGACTTTCCGCAGTTCGGGAGACTGATCCACGAAGACCCCATCCTCAAGGAAATGGGCGGCAGGAACGCTTTGAATATGCTGGTCAAGACCTACACCCTGACCACCCGATGGCTCAGGGACATCAACCGGTTTGAGGCCGAGCAAAAGCTCCTCGAGTATGAAATTGCGGCCGGACCGGTTCTGTTCATCGACGAGGTTTCCGAGTTCCCGCACTTCGTATACCGCCCCTGGGTGTGCACCATCGATACGGATCATTACGGCACCATCCTCTTCTCTGTACCGCCCAACAATTATCAGCAGGCCACGCCCCACAGAGTCAAACAGTTGGGCAGGCCCGTCGGATATGATAACTACGAGGTATTGCAGAAGTGGTGCGGTATCGGACAAACACAGGTCAACGAATATATAGAAAAGGGGGTGATGTAATATGCATAGACTCAAATATAATAAGGATCCACGTGAAACAAGAATTGAGGATCTGCCGGGCCCCAAGAGCAAGGAAGAGTTTGAAGAGATGAAAATGCCTTACGAGGAATACTGCAAGGCGCAGTTCGATCCGGGCAATGAGTTCTCAAAGCCCCAATCTCTAAAGGGTATCCGCTGGATGAGCACTACCATGTATATCTTCACACCCCACTCCGTGTCCAACCTGGCAGAGTTGGGGGCCGAGGTCATCAAGGTGGAGATGCCGAGAATGGGCGACCCCATGCGGCACTGTGCGCCGTTCAATGAGACGTATCTCTATCCGCTGCATGACTCCAGGCCCATGACCGGTACGGGTATGGGATATCTGAACGCAAATCCCAACGAGTACCACATCACCATGGACTACCATCTGCCCGAGCTGAAGGAGGCTTTCTACTCTCTGGTCAAGATGTCCGACGGGCTCACCGAGTGCTACCGGCCGGGTACCTTCGACCGATGGCAGCAGAGTTTTCGCTATTTGCAG
>JAFDHQ010000149.1 GCA_019308685.1 Deltaproteobacteria bacterium | reverse complement strand
GCTCGATGCCTCTGACAATCAAAAATTACATCTCAACATTAGAATAAAATTATTTTTCGGTTATTGGGATATGGCACTTTTTTTTGAAAACATCACAAATCCCCCCCGATTTTTGTTTAGTTGGGGATAGCTGAAAATGCAAATCAGAATAGCGGTATGTTTCATTTCCTTGAATTCCCGGCTCGAAAACATATGTTTTGTCTTTTCTGTCAGGGGAACGTGTATGCTGATAAAATCACTTTTGGCAAGAAGTTTGTCGAATTCTACAAATTCTGCTTCATATTCTTTCTCGGCACTTTCTTTTCTGGATGAACTATAGTAAACAACCCGCATGTCGAACCCTTTTTTCGCTCTTTTGGCAACGGCCTGTCCGATAGCGCCCATACCGACGATGCCCAGCGTCTTTTCATAGATGTCAACGCCCATGTGCGGCTGCATGAGCTGCCAGTTTTTGAATTTCCCCGCCCGTGTGTATCGATCGGCTTCCGGGATTCTCCGGGCGGCGCCCAGCAGCAGGGCAAAGGCCAAATCGGCGGTGGTTTCCGTCAATACGCCCGGCGTGTTTGTCACCATGATGCCCCGCTCGGTTGCCCCGGTAATATCGATATTGTCATACCCGACCGCAATGTTGGAAATCACCTTGATTGATGGCAGTTCGTCCATAACCCAAGAATCAATCCTATCGTTGAGCAAGCAAACAATACCCGCCTTTCCATGCGCTCTTTCAACCAGTTCACGGGCAGGAAGAATTCTGTCGGTGTCGTTGATGTCAATAGCGTGCCCTTCTTTTTCCAACATATCTATGACATGCCTGAACACTTTTCGAGTAATAAATATTTCAGCCATTTTGAAACCATCTTTTGTTTTGCCAAATATAGGAGTCACTCAGATAATAAGTTTCTTCATTTATCTGCTACGAATTATATAATTATAGCTGCCTCCCCTTTATTCACAATTCAAGGCTTTTATAATCTTATCCGGGAAATTAAAGATTTGCTTTTTCTGTTAATTCGACAAAGGTGTATTCCCGAACATATCCATCCAGCCCTGTCAAGCGGCGCATCGTTCGGTCGTGGAAAACCACAAGTCGCCCGTCCCGGGTGGGCTGTACATCTATTTCTATATAGTCTACACCCATCTCTATTGCACAATCGATAGATTCAATTGTATTCTCGGGTGCGTGACCCGCCGCACCTCTATGACCGATAACGAACATGGATAATTCTACCCCTCAGCGACAAATTGCTGTCCTAATTTCTGAAATATTCGAACCGGCTTCGAAAATCGGAAAGCGAAATGTGTTGCCCGATCATTTATAATGGGTCCACATCCTAATGATTTTCATCATCTTTCCATCATTAAGAATTTGATAGACGAACCTTTGTTGTATATTTATTCGATTGCAATGACCGCGTGGTGGTGTGGGTGGGACGTTCAACCATGGGCGCCCCTATCCCGATATAAGGGTCCCGAGAATCGGGACCCTTTAAAAATTGCGGGTTACTGATCGCAGCCCGAAGAGCAGTTACACCCGGCACCGCAGGACATGGGCTTCCGGGTCGGGGTGCTGCTGATGCCCACGACTTCGATTTCAAAGGTCAACGATTCACCGGCCAGGGGGTGATTTAAATCCAAGGTCAATTTTTCATCATCCAGATGAACAATCCGGGCGGGCACCTGGTGTCCTTCCGGAGTGGTGAGACCGATGGTCATGCCGACCTGGGGTTTCATTTCAGGGGGAACTTCCGATCTGGAAAAGGAATGCGTTTGGTCCTCATCTCTGTGTCCGTAGGCGTCTTCCGGCGAGAGGGTAAACACCTTTTTTTCGTTCAAAGCCATCCCCATGAGTTCATTTTCAAACCCCTTGATCAAATGCCCTGCGCCCATCTGTATTTCAAGCGGCTGGCGTCCGTGGCTGGTGTCGAACACCTGGCCGTTTTCCAATATTCCTTTGTATTCCACGCTAACAAAAATACCGTTTTCAACTTTTTCCACAATGTTCTCCTTTATTTTTATTTAACAACATCACCAATCTATACGAATCTATTCAAGTCAAGTCAAACATTTTTAGAAGCAGTTTCAAATGTTTCTCAAATGCCCTAAGGATAACACACCATATTTAACCTATTGTGCACATTTTCTTGTGCAGTGCGCACAATTTTCTGTGCAAGTAAAGGCGCTTTTGGTTTTGGTATGGACCCCGTCCATCCCAACTTGAAATTGATGCGCCAATTTGTTAGGTAATTTTTGTGGGGGCTGGCGCTTGTATCCAATGGTGCCATTTACGTTTGAAATGAAACCCAAAAAGAAAGGTTAATATCATGACCCAAGTAATGATTCATCCTGCCAGCTACGAGAATGTCCGTCAAGCCGTGGACAGGGCTTTTGAACACTTTTCATTGAAATTGCAGGATAAACGGGTATTAATAAAACCGAATGTTCTCCGGGCTTCCCACTGGAATGAAGGCATCGTTACTCATCCTTCAGTGCTGAAAGCTGTGGTGGAAAAAATAGAAACCATGGACCCTGCTTCCATCATTGTGGGAGACAATCCCGGACTGTTCAGCTATGGAGCAAACGAGGAGAGCTTTGAAAAAACAGGATTGATGGACGCAGCCGGCGGTCATTACGAAAATATCGGGAATGATTCTGTGAATGTCGATTTCAATCCCGATTTTTTTACCTTGGGTGAGTCTCTCTAAGGCTGTGGTGGACGCCGATATCATCATTAGTCTGCCTAAATTCAAAACCCACGAACTAACGGTTATCACCGGTGCCATCAAAAACTGTTACGGATTTTTACCGGGTGCACAGAAGGCCATTGCATTGAAATGAAGCTCCCCGCAGCCCCGGCTGGGCGGGATTTCCGTTTCACTCCAACAAGCTGCAGGGTATTTTAGCGAAGGTGAATAATTATCCCGTCCCTCATTCCGACTGGTCATTAAATGATTTAAATGCACCTTCATATTAAATTCGCCATGCTTTGCCTATGTTTATTTTTTCCTATATAATGGAATTATTTTATTCTTTATCCTTAATTTCACGTTGGCGTTGCTTATAGAGAGGGTCATCAAAAACAATCGTCTCAGGATCGATCAACCATCGAAATTCACCACGAGCCGCCACCTTGTCCAACTCCTTTTTATAGCGTGCATAATTAGCAGGCGCCATTGCAACGAGTGGTTCCCAATCAGCCTCTACGGAAAGTGTCGGACATATCGTCACGCAACGCCAACAATAAATGCACGGATCTTGAATTCGCGGCGGTTCAGCTTCAATATCAATCCCCTGGACCGGACAGTTTTCCTCACATTCGTGACACTGGATACACGTGTCAATATTGATGCTGAATTTCGGCATGAAGTTCTTGATAGCCTCTTTGGTTAACACTTTGCTTTCTTCGATCCATTCTTGGGAAGAGACCGGTTCTGGTTTTGGAATAAAATCGTCGCCGTTGTGAGTGATTTTTAGGCTGCGTTCCACGATCTCTCTTCCAAAGGCTTTGGCTTGTTCGAAATCGTATGCATCCGGATGACCGGATGTATAGCTCGGCCTGAGATAAAACGGAACGGTTATGTTTGCATAGGTGTTGTGAAACCCTATGACCGTGGCACCCCTTTTATTCAACTTTTTCGTCACCGATGGAAAAAAATTGCCGATGATATTTCCATGGGTGCAAAAGACAAACCAATTCCGACCCTCCTGTTCAGGTAATGCTTCGATAAAGTCCTGCACATTAAACGGCTCTTTATACCAAAATACCGGAGAGCCTATTCCGATAAGTTCATAATCGGATAACGAAGTGGGTTCTACATCATTCAACGCTTTCATGATACATTCGCTCTTAGCATCTATTATGCCGTCGTGAATGCACTCGGCAATCTTACGGGTATTGGGTTTGATACGAAATTGCAAAATCCGGCTCTCATACCCAGTTCCGGCATCCAGAGCAAAAAGGAAGAGTCACCGTTCCACATCCCAAAAAAGACATACCGATTGGCACATTAAAAAGTATCGAGCGCCAGTCAGGTATCAAATTCAGTTGAGGTATTGTCATGGCGAACTATATTGCTATCGTTTATAATCTTCATCAAAATAATCATCATATTCCGGGTACTGTGGTGGAGACTCGCCAATTGATTTTATAATGTTAATAGATTTTTTCCTAAGATTCGTCTCTTTCAAAGATTGTTCATGGATACGAGGCCACCAATCATCACCAAAATCGAATAAGTAATGAAAGACATCCTTTTCATCCAAACCCACATCACCGATACGAGTCTTGGCAGTAGATTTTTTCTTTCTACCAAACCCCATAATATCTTCGACATTTTGAGGATGTGTTATTTCTGGCGCTTCATAGATTGAATGAATACTCTTTGTGTCCTTTTTAGTTATAAAAAAGGAATATAGGTGCGGGGCATATCTATTGAATGCATTAAAAATTGTTTCATGAAGATCATCAAAGGTGCAGTTTTCAGATGCTTCAATAATTCTGTATATTTTTGGTATTCCGATAATTGATACTCTAAGCTGATAAACTCTTATTTTATCCTTATCCCCATTTTTACTTAAATGGATTTTTAACATTTATTGAAACAGTTCACGGTATGCCGCTCTTTTTTCCTTACTCCATTTTGGACAGTAGGCCGGCTTACCCTGCATAACCAGTTGCAAACACGCATCACATTTAGGACTGCATTTTAGGATTGATCGATCATCTCCTTTCCGAGCCTTTTTCGGCCATTCCGGATCAACCCATAACATCCGGGCCAATCCGATAAGATCCGCACTTTTTCTCTGCAAAATAGACTCCGCCTTTGCCGGAGTTGAAATTCGTCCTGCCGCAATAATAGGGATTCCCACTGCCTTTTTCACGGTTGCGGCCAAGGATACCATGTAACCGGGTCTTTTGGCCTTGTTAATGATTTCCGGAAGAAAAAAAGATTCATAAGTCCCGCCCATGGTCGATATATAGGCAACTCCCTCTTTCTCCAAATCTTTAGCCAGTACGATGGATTCTTTTGCCTTAAGGCCGTCTGGAAGCCACTCATCCACCAGAAAGCGATACCCAACTGGAAAATTTCCTACAGTATCTTTTACACGTTTTAAAACTTCCAGAGGAAATTTGATACGATTTTCAATCGATCCACCGTAAGCGTCGGTCCGCTGATTGGTCCTTGGTGATACAAACTGGGCAAGTAAGTAGCCGGTCCCTCCATGGAGTTCTACTAAATCAAATCCTGCCTTTTTAGCTCTTAAAGCAGCATTGGCAAACTGTTTTTGAATGGTTATCATTTCCCTTCTGGTAAGCGCCCGAGGAGGTTTCCCAAATGCCGGAACAACTGATGGTGCTACGGGTTCTGCAACATGAGCAAACCGTCCTGCGTGATTAATCTGAAGACCGGCCAGGCTCTTTTCATTTTTTATCGTATTGGCAAGCGCTTCAAGACCGTTTAAGTATCGATTGTGGTCACATCTTATGGTTCGAGGTGATCCGCTCCCATTCGGCGTTATACTTGCATTTTCGACCATAATCATTGCTGCCCCGCTTTGCGCCATTTCTTTGTAATAGTAAAGCAACAGCGGAGATATCCTCCCACCTAAAGCGGCATATCCCAGATATAATGGTGCCATGGTAATACGATTTTTCAATCTCAAACCATCCAGTTTTAAAGGTTTGAAAAGGATTTTGTAAGCCGGCATTTTCATTTCTCTTCTCCTTAAAAACAACCGCATGCACTTTCGTGTCAAAGCCCGAATTGTGAATTAAGTTTATCAAATTGTTTTTTCATTTTTTTATCATTTGTCATCTTCTGTTTAAATACTTTCACATTGTTGATATCTTTTGCCAATTGTTTTTTCTGAGGCAAAGTGTGGTAAATGGTATCACAACTCGTATTGTGAATAGCGGTGTCTAATTTGTAATTATTGATCCGGCACACTTCAATTTAACATGCTGAATTAACAAAGCAAATTAATTTATATTAAAATTTTATTACCTATTCAAGATGCGACACCATTAACACCATTAACACTATTAACTTAAATTTTTATTACCTATTCAAGATGCGACACCATTCACG
>JAFDHQ010000148.1 GCA_019308685.1 Deltaproteobacteria bacterium | reverse complement strand
CCATGTGTGGAAGATTCGTTCAATACAGTTTATTTCAAGCCGTTCAGCAGATATTCAATATCGACAGGGTATCATTTGAAGTTATCCCGAACTACAATGTCGCACCCACACAAAAGATACTTGCCGTTGTAAGGCATGATAATGAAAATAAACTGGAGAAGCTTCATTGGGGTCTTGTGCCGTTTTGGGCCAAGGATATTTCCATGGGTTCCAGAATGATTAACGCACGGGCAGAAACTGTTGCCCAAAAACCCAGTTTCCGTAATGCCTTTAAAAAACGAAGATGCTTAATCCCTGCAGATGGATTTTATGAATGGAAAGGTGAGAAAGGAAACAAGCAGCCATACTACGTTTCCATCCCTTCCGGGGAACCTTTTGCCTTTGCCGGTTTGTGGGAAACATGGACGGATAAAAAAAATGATGAGGCATCTGTTTATAAATCCTGCACAATTATAACCACGCCAGCAAGTGGAACTATTCGTGAAATTCACCATCGTATGCCGGCAATTATTGATCCCAAGTTCTATGATAAATGGCTGAATGATGAAATACAGGACCCGAAGGAATTAGAGAGTATACTGAAAAACGGCTTAATCCATGATATGAAATATTACCCGGTATCAAAATTAGTAAACTCCGTTAAAAACAATGATCCGAACTGCATTCAGCCGGCAGCTAACCCGGATATTTCATGAAATATCCGGACTAAATCAACAAAAGGATGATTAAAAAAATTATATCAGGTGGTCGAACCTTTGCTGATCAGAGGGCTCTTGATGTTGCAATAAAACTGGGATTCGCCCATGGTGGATGGATACCAAAAGGTCGGATGACCAAAACAGGTATATTGCCTGAAAAGTATAAGCTAAAAGAAATGCCCACCGACAATTATTCTGAATGTATTGAACAGAATGTAAAAGATTCAAAAGGAACCCTTATCATATCATACGGCAAATTAACCGGTGATTATGATTATGCCAGAAAGGTAACCTTGAATTATGGACATCAGCTACTGGGTATAAATCTTAAACAAACCATTCCCTTTAAAGCAGCATCCCTGGTTAATGATTGGGCTCAATTGAAATACATCGATGTCCTATATGTGATGGGGCCAAAAGCATGTGTTCATCCTGATGCATGGAAACACACGGCTCATATCGTTGAAGGTGCATTGACATTAGATCTAATGGATGCCGCTCCTGATTCTCATACTACCGATTTTACTAAAGAAGAAAACTTGGACAAGCATCCCGTCATTCCTAAAACGGTTGATGAAGCTGTCGATCAAATAATTAAAGAGATGCCGTTAAAGGATAGCGTGCATATGGCCCACTTAAAAAAAGAAGGACTGAGGTCACTCAATTTGTGCTTAGGTGTCTTCATTAGGAATCAATTTCTACAAAAGGATGTGAATAAAGAGTTGCTTGAATCCTGTATTTCTGTTTCGGGTAAGGATAACCTTAATGAGAATAATGCTGCTTTCATTATAATAGAAAAACTGTGGGAGAAATTACAAGGAACCCATCGGTTGAGAATTGTAAAATGAATCTAAGAGATCTTTCAGTGGCTCCTGAAAAAGTGGTGATGAATTTGAACATTTTTCAAAGGCCTCGATTTTGGTTGATAATACCGGAAGTTATCCTTAGGCTTCAATAGTTTAATAAAAGAATCTGGACGATAATTTCTTGGTTCCTGATCAATAGGAAAATTTTATCGTCCATCTAATCTGAAAGGTGTAAATTGGATGTTTACTTATGATGACGTTAAAGAAAAGTCCCCCCTGTTTCTTGTCGAACTGTATCTTCAAACCCAGGGAGATCCTTCAGTCACGGTTTCCTGGTTCGATATCGGTGAGACGCTGGGACTGGATCGAGAAGCATCAACCCAAACGGCCGAAAATCTTTTCGGTACCGGACTTGCTGAAATTAAGACCCTTAACGGCGGCATCGGCATTACTGCCGACGGAGTGACCGAAGCGCAAGAATTAGGGGCCTCAGTTACCAGCGACGGTGATCCGGAAATCGTGCTCGGGAATACCCCGGTTTTGAATGAAACCGCCTGTCAGGCCGTGGAACGAATTGCCTCGGATTTAAAAAGCCAAATTGGTGAAAAAAGATTGGATTTTGATTCTCTGGCTGAATTGATGGCCGATTTAAAGTCCATCGATGCACAGATGTCCTCTCCCAATTCTAAAACAGCCATCATCCGGGAGTGTTTCCGATCGATCATGGGCGTTCTGCAAAAGACCGGCGACACCAACAGCCTGATCCCGATTAAAACCCTGCTGGGTGATTAGTGGATTGGTGATAAACCTTGATCTTTTATGATTTGAATTCACAAGCCAAATACACCTATCTTTGGAACTTTAATCTATAATTTTCAACAGGTTCGCGTGTCCCGACCCCTAATCGACGCAATCGATATAATAAAAAGACATCTTTTCTCATTCTAAAATGGAAAAGATGTCTTTTAATAAAGAACATCAAGCGGTCATCTTCCCTAACAGAACGATAGGGCAAGTAATTTCATTACTACATTTTTTTCTTTACCATCTCAGGAGTTTCTCCGGCCTTCTCTTTCATCATCTCAGTAGTTTCTCCGGCCTCCTCTTTCACCATCTCAGCAGCTTCTCCGGCCTCCTCTTTCACCACCTTAGTAGCTTCTCCGGCCTTTTCTTTCGCCATCTCAGTAGCTTTTTCAGGTTCGCTGACAGTCGTTTTTTCAGGTTTGTCTCCCTGCCCACACGCAACGAAAACCAATAGGCAGACTATACTCAGTAAAAGTGCAACATGTTTCATAATTTTACCTCCTTGATCAAATTTAAATCAATTTGCTTACCCATACATAAATTTTTAAAATATTATATTATATTTCTAAATGCAACCCATTTAATTTGCAATTGGGGTCACCCATGATCCTTGATTAAATTAGAAGCCATCTCAAAAAAGTCTTTTTTCCCAATCTCTGTGTTAGGCCCTCGTTTCAAGTCCTCGACATACTTGAGTATGCCTGCGGGTTAAAACTCGGTCCCGCCTTGATCTTGAACCAAAATCCTTATTTTGAGATAGCTTATAGGAGAACATGAAAAATGTGTTAAGCATTTCGGGTGTTCTTTAATGATATCAACAACAAGGATACCGTCGCACTTATGAATTGAATTCACGGCCTTAACCAGGTATACTACCCGAATTGAGCGTAAACAAAACGGGGGACTCTGCTTCTGATGACCACTAAAGATCTTGATGGCAAGCTGCTAAACGTGTTTAAAGATTGCCCGTATAAGGGGAAACGAGAAGATTGCACCTTCCCTGAAATGCGAGAGAGAATAAAGGAAATTAAACATTGGTAACTAATGAAGAGTCCATAGGGTTAGTAACTCCATGATAAAGATAAACGAAAAATCAGATTCAAACCCACATAACACCACGTCAAAAAACCAGTCCGGTTATCCCGTCTCCGGTGCTGTGACCCTGTTTGTGGTCAGCGTCGTTCAGTTCCTGACCCCCTTCATGTTGTCTGCTGTGGGAGTGGCCCTTCCTGCCATTGGCAGGGAGTTTTCAGCCAGTGCGGTCCAGCTTGGACTTGTGGAAACTGTCTATATCTTCGCCTTTTCCCTTTTTTTGCTTCCGGCGGGTCGACTGGGTGATATTTACGGAAGGAAAAGAATCTTTACGATCGGCATTCTCGTGTTCACTGCGGGAACCGTTTTGCTATCATTCGCCTTTACCATCGAAAGTTTTATTGTTTTCCGGTTTTTTCAAGGGTGTGGCGGGGCCATGATCTCAGGAACCAGTGTGGCCATCCTTTCTTCGGTCTTTCCACCGGCCAAACGGGGTCAGGCCATGGGAATCATCGTGGGTTGCGTCTACTTGGGGCTGTCTCTGGGTCCGGTTCTTTCCGGATTTATGGTCACCCATCTGGGATGGCGCTGGATCTTTTATCTGGGGGTTCTGGTCGAGCTTTTCTGTCTGTCTCTCACGGTTTTAAAACTTAAGGGCGAATGGGCTGAAGCAAGGGGTGAACGTTTTGATTTTGTGGGAACCCTTCTTTACATTACCTCTTTATTCTGTCTGATTTACGGCACCCTCAACCAGAAAGAGGGGGGTATTTATCTGATGTTCATGGCATCAGGAGCCTTAGGATTTCTGATCTTTCTCGCCTTTGAATACCGGTGTTCATCTCCGATTCTGGATGTGGGTCTGGTCATCCGTAACCGGGTTTTCGCCTTCAGCAATCTGGCCACCCTGATCAATTACGCCGCGTCTTTTGGCATCGCTTTTTTCTTCAGTTTGTATTTGCAAGTGGTCAGGGGGTATTCTCCCCAATCGGCAGGATGGATTCTGATTATCCAGCCCGTGTTTCAGTGTGCTCTTTCTCCGTTTTTTGGAAGGCTGGCAGACCGGGTTTCGCCTGCGGGTCTGGCCACTGCAGGCATGGTATTGTGTACCCTAAGCCTGGGTCTGGCTTCCCAGGTTCATGCCGGAACACCCATGCCCGTGATTATGGTGATGTTGGCCTTGATGGGCGTGGGATTCGGTCTTTTTTCATCACCCAATACCACCACGGTGATGGGCAGTGTTCCTCCCAAAAGCTATGGTATCGCATCCAGTTTTCTGGCCACCATGCGGACCATGGGGATGCTGTGCAGCATGACCATCATCACTCTGGCGTTCAAACATATCATGGGAGATCACCCGGTGAGTGCGGAAACACAGTCCTCTTTTCTTGCCAGTATGCATCTTTGCATGATGATCTTCTGCTTCCTTTGCGCGGCCGGAGTATTTTGTTCCATGGTCCGCTTGAAGCCCGTCTCTTCGGATGAAGCATCAAGATCTGACCCGTTTGTCAATCCTCTTCGCAGATTAGGGGCGTGGAAAAAAAATAAAGCCCCCAAGGGCCTGGGGTCAAACCCTGAACCTTGATTAAGAGAGTATAGGATATAGGAAAAACATAGGGGTTAAGAGATCATATGGATTTGATTCCTTGATATTAAACACGGAAAAACTAAATAAAATATTATAACGTTAGGGGGGTTGAATGCAAAATTATATAGATCGTATTGTTCGTGCAGCCAAGCTCGACATTAACCTGTATGAAGAAGTTGAGGCGGATAAAGGATCAATGGGTCAGGCCATGGGAGTTGTTGTGCTTTCCAGTATAGCTGCCGGAATTGGAAGCATAGGAACAATAGGCGTAAAGGGAATCATTATCGGAGCGATCACAGCTCTTATCGCATGGTATGTTTGGGCCTATCTGACATATTTTATTGGTGCGAAAATCCTTCCCGAGCCCCAGACCAAAGCTGATCACGGTGAATTGTTGCGAACCATCGGTTTTTCAAGCTCTCCAGGATTAATCCGTGTATTGGCTATTATACCCGGTATAGCCAGGATCGTTTTTTTTATCGCTTCAATTTGGATGTTAGTGGCGATGGTTATTGCGGTAAGACAAGCTCTTGACTATCAGAGCACATTACGTGCTGTGGGTGTTTGCATCATTGGATGGGTCATTCAAGCAATAATTCTAACGATTGTGTTTGCTGCTCTTGGGGGCGGTCATTTAAAACCTATTTAGTTTCCATCCATAAACGGCATCTGAATAGCATCACAAAACCAAAAATTTTGCCATACAGAATCGTCTCTGAAATTGTTTGCGTAACATTTCGTTTTTGCACGTTTAAATATGGATCTCCCATTTTTTTCAAAAATAATAAATAATTAGCTTGCTTTCTTCCTAAATAAAGATTACTATATGTTTAATCAATTAAGTCCTGTTTAATCTGCAGGACGGTTTCTTTCTGAAGGAAAAATCCATTTGTCAAAGTGGCACCCCCCAGTTTGCGACGTTGAAAATTTTTAAGAAAGGAGGATGTTATCATGACCAATGGAACTGTTAAATGGTTTAACGACCGAAAAGGGTTCGGATTCATTGAGCAGGAAGATGGGCCGGATGTGTTTGTTCATCATTCAGGAATCAATGCAGACGGTTTTAAATCCCTCAATGAAGGTGACCGAGTTTCCTTTGATATAGAGCAAGGACAAAAAGGTCCTGCCGCTGCAAATGTAACCGTGATTTAACCTTATGTTCTGAATAAAAAGGGCATTCCTTCTAATATTGAGGGGATGCCCTTTTGTTTGGTT
>JAFDHQ010000147.1 GCA_019308685.1 Deltaproteobacteria bacterium | reverse complement strand
GAAAGAAAGCAAGCTAATTATTTGTTTTTTTTAAAAAAATCGAAAATATACATTTAAGCGTACAATAACGAAATGTTACGCGAACAATATCGGAAACGGCTCTGCATGGTAAGGTTTGTGGTTTCATGCAACTTGCATGATACTTGAATACGGTATGATTTTTCTCATACTTTTTAATCGAGATTTCTAATCCTTTAGTATTAGATTTTGTTAATCAGCAGCTTTTTGGAATATAATTTACTCGTTTTACGGTCATGGTTACGGCACCGTAGTCTTCCTCTATTTTACCATAGAGTATGAAGGGGCGATTTCGATCCAGAATGGCGCAAAATCGGCGATAGGCTTTGGGGAAAAAAATAGTTTCCACCAGGCCGGTTTCATCTTCGAAAGTCAGAAATTCCATGGGCTCGCCATGTTTGGTATGAACAACCTTTCCGGTAATCAACAGACCGGCAAGGTGCACATGCCGGCCTGTGAAGCGAGATAGGTTCCTGGCCTTAACAATTTTTTGTTTTTTTAAAACATCGGCGTACAACACCATGGGATGCCGGTCGCACAAAAAACCCAGGGCTGAAAATTCATGCCGCAGACGCTCTGTCTCATTTTCAGGAGGAAATGACGGTTTGGGAGCAACTTTCCCGACATTAAACAAGTCCCCTGCCCCGGATCGGTGTGACCGTGACTTTCGCCGGCAGACCAGTTCCCACAACAATGACGCCCGACTCTCTTTGGGATGGAGTGAATCAAACGCACCGGCGTGAATCAGAGAACGCGCCTCAGGATCGTCGGGTTGAACCCGTTCAAGAAAATCGATGATGTCATGATACGGTTTTGATTTTCGTTCGGCAACAATACGACTGCGCGTGCGGGTGCTCAACCCCTTGATGGATAACCATCCCACCCGCATGGCCCCCGCCCTGCCCTTCCAGCGGATATCACTTTTGTTTACATCAGGAGGTAAAATTTCCACTCCCAGGCGCCGGGCTTCGGACACGTAAGCGAATGTGCTGTAAAAACCGCCCTGATTGCTGATGACCGCCGCCATAAACTCGGCCGGATAATGGGTCTTGAGATAGGCGGCCTGGAAAGAGACGCGGGCATAGCTGGCACTGTGGGGCTTGCAGAAGGAATAGCCGCTAAAACTCATCATCATGTCCCAAACCGCATGAATTTGCTCGTGGGTAACGCCCCGTGCTTGGGCGCCGGCAATGAAACGCTCTTTATAGTGGCCCAATTTGCGGGCCTTATCCTTTTTGGACATGATTTTACGAAGGCCGTCGGCATGGGCGTGTGAAAAACCTGCCAGAGCCACGGCGGTTCTGGCAACATCCTCCTGATAGACCATGATGCCATAGGTCTCCTCAAGCACGTCTGCCAGCAACGGATGAATGGGATCCCATTTGCCGCCATGCAGACGGCGAATATATTCGCGGATAAATTCATTGGCAGCCGGACGGATAATGCTGCTGTGAATCACCAGGTGCTCAAAATCACCCATCCTTGTCTTCTGTTGCAACAGTCGCATGGCCGGGCTCTCGATGTAAAAGCAACCCATGGTATTTCCCCCGGCCACCGTTGCCTGTGTGGCCGCATCGTCTTCCGGTTCCCAGCGATCTTCATCAAAGTCCGTACCGTTGTCTCTTAAATTTGCAATGGCATCGCGGATAACCCCCAGGCTGCGGTTACCGAGAAGGTCGATTTTAACCAGACCTCCCTCTTCCGCGCCGCCTTTTTCCCACTGGATAATCGGAACGCCTTTGGGGGCGATTTCCACCGGTACATAATTGCAGAGAGGATTGGGAGTGATCACCACCCCGCCAGGATGAACAGAGAGATAGCGCGGAATGCCGATGATGCGCCTGGCGGTGTGGATGATTTGCGGCCAGGGCTCCGGAAAATCAAAATCGCCAACCTTGGGCAGGTGTTTGAGTTGGAACAACAGATCGTCATTCATATGAACTTCCCGCCAGAACCAGGGAAGGCGTTTAGTGACCCGTCCGATCTCCGGGTCCGTGAGTCCGAAAACCTTGGCCACTTCCCGTATGGCCATGCGCGGTTGAAAGGCAACGTGATTGCATACCAGGGCCGCGTGGCCCTTGTACTGCTTCAATACGGAATGCAGAACCTCATCCCGTTCATCCCATGCAAAATCGATGTCTATGTCCGGTGGATCCGAGCGGCCCGGGTTCAAAAAACGCTCGAAATACAGGTTATGCTTAACCGGGCAGACATTGGTAATCCCCAAACTATACGCCACCAGGGACGCCACACCGCTTCCGCGGCCGCAGATGCGCGGGCTGCGGGATATAATATCTTGAACCACAAGAAAATAGGATGAAAACCCCATCTTTTCGATGATGCTCAGTTCATGTTCCAGGCGGTCCACAACGGTTTCGGGGAGATCGTCACCATACCTTTTTCGTGCCCCTTTATACGCAGCATCCCTCAGGAGATGTCTGGCGCTTTGTCCCTGTGAATTGCCCCACGGCGGCAGAACAATTCCGAAACAGGGACCGGTAAAGGTCAGCCGTTCCGCAATTTTCCGGCCGGCCCGAATCGTATCCGGCCAAATGGCAAACCGATCCGCATATTCCGATGCCGGCGCCAGCCATGCGTCAGACGGCGCCGCATCTTTCGGGGTTAACCGGGAAAGAGATGTATTACGGTCTATTGCCCGCAGCATACGGTGAATCTTTAGGTCATCCGGGTCCAGGAAAAAACTTCCGGGAGTAGCCACAACCGGTACGCCAAGGTGTTTGCACATCTTCCGCAATTCAAAAGCCGTTCCATCGGGCCTGCGCGGCACCGCCCCGGCGATCGTTACACCGGCTTCATACCACCCCGGTAAAAGCGCAGGGCTTTGTGTGAGAACGGCCAGTCCCCGGGCATGGTCGGGCACGGCGGATTTCAGATCAAATTTTTCATCGGAGTGACGGCGCGTAATCAGGCGGCAGAGGTTGCCATACCCCTGCTCGTTCTCCACCAGGCAAACCGCGCGACACCCGGATACGGGATCCGTCAGTTCCGCACCCACAATGGGGGTAATGTTTTCCCGTTCGCAACTCTTTAAAAAGGGCCACAGGCCGTAAAGATTGTCCGTATCCGTAAGGGCCAGTTTCGTGTACCCCCGCTGTTTAGCAACCGCGCAAATCCTTTGCGGCGAACATGTACCCCACATTAACGAATAATATGAACGGACGGTAAGAGGAATCATAATAGGTAATACCTGACTTGGATAAACCGGCCTCCGGCTCGTAGATCCTACGGCTCGAAAAGAAAAAACAAATAACAAATTCCAAATAACAAACAAATCACAATGACCGAAATTCCAAATAACAAACAGTTTTGGTCATTGAATATTGGAATTTGCCTGCCCGCCGTTCTTTTGGCGGGGTGCTTGTAATTTGGAATTTAGTTGATATTGGGTGCTTGTATTAAACATTTAAAGGGGTTCTTCCCACACGAATGGCGTTGAAACCAAAACGACGGCGGATCGTGTCGAGAGCAAAGATCAAGGTGTCACTCATCTTCTTTTCTTTTTCATCTTCGACAAAAAGTGCCATCTGTGCGGGGGGATACGTGAGACGGTCGCAAATCAATCGCAGGTGCCGGATGCCGACCCGGCGTGTCCAGGCCCGTTCAAGCGTTCTCTTTGCCGGAACAAACAGGCGAAAATCATTGGCCGTGGCCGGATGGGCCACCGCCTGACGGGCAACCCGCCTGCCATCGAGATAGTCGAGGAGAATCTTGATACGTCTTGCTGCCAGCCGTGACTTGCGCAAATCCGCACCGGCCCGCTCGGCCAGTCCATATAATGCGCCTTGTACCACCGCCACGTGGTTGGTGTTATCAGCAAATTCATGATCTGCAACCACAACCGGCGGCTTCTGTCCCACAGGCAGAACCGGGGACGGGTCAATGCCGCGCACGGCATGGTACAGGCTGCTACTGCGACTACCGAACATAATATTCAGTTGTTCCATGGACAGATTGGCCACATGACCGGCACGGGTCAAATTGAATTCCCGAAAACGTTTCAGGTCTCCCCCTTCGATACCCGGGATAAGATGGAGCGGGACGGGTTCCAGAAAATCTTGTTCTTCGCCGGCTCCGACGACATATTCACCGGCAGGCTTGACCATGCGTGTTGCCACTTTGGCGATCAGTTTGTTGGGCGCCACCGACCAGATGGGATCGAAACCCATATCCGTCCGCACCGCCTTGCGAATGCGCCACGCCACGTCGGGCGGCGGACCGAACAGTCTTCCCGTTCGGGTGGCATCGACAAACAAATGTCCATTATGGTCGGTCATTTCAATCAACGGCGAAAATGGCAGGGCATGTTTAACGAGCCGGGTCATTGCACGTTCGTAGCGGGCGGGACGGGGCGGCAGCACAACGGCATCCCGGCAACGACCAAGCGCCCGTCCCAGGGTCATGCCTTTACGCACGCCGCTTTGATACGATTCTTCGCTCATGTCATACACCGCCGCCCGCGCCGCACCCCCCGGGGCGATGATCACCGGACGTCCCCGCAGCCGGCTGTCCACCAGCCGTTCCACAGCCACGGCAAAATCGGCCACATTTATATGGATTATTAATCGCTCACGCATCTAATTACTATCAAGTTAAATAGGACACAGATTTTCGCAGATATACACAGATAATGTGGTTTGAATTTTGTTGATATAGCTTCAACAAGGGCTTAGTGTTTAAAGCCTCTCCACAACATCGGGTCCTCTCTGGACACCGATCACCTTGCCCTGGACCAGGACCTGGTCGAAATTGTAATAAACCGGCCGAAAATCAGGATTCTCGGGACGCAGTTCGATCTGTTTTTCCCTGAGAAAAAAGCGCTTGACCGTTGCTTCTTCCTGATGGATCAGCGCAACCACAATTTCACCATTCTCAGCAAACTGGCGCGGCTCGCAAATAACCAGATCCCCATCCAAAATGGCTGCATCTTTCATGGAATCGCCTGTTACCTTGAGCGCAAACAGGTTTGAATCCCGGTATATGTCTGCATCAACCACAATGCTGCCGCCCCACTCCTGCTGGGCATACAAGGGTAATCCGGCGGCAATGTTCCCCACGATCGGCACCTCCCGCCATCGCATGATGCCGGCCGTTTCCCGAGCGCGATTGAGCAGGTGGATCGTGCGGCTGTACCGGCCCTCACGTCTGAGAATCCCTTTTTTCTCAAGGGCTCTTATCAGCTGAGATATCGCCGCATGGCTCACGCCCATATCTGCCGCAGCCTGCCGCAAGCTGGGCGCTTTTCCGGTTCGGGTTATCTCACGTTCCAGGTAACTGAAAAACCGTCGCTGTTTTTGTGTCAGTTCCGGCTGCATAAAACAAACCTCCTTATTAATATCCAATATACTTTAAATTAGCAGAGTAAAATGTAAATGTCAATGTAAATATTAATGTATTATATGTGTAGACTGTAACAAGGACTTGACGGATAAATGAGGGTAAAACGAGGATTTTAACCTTGATGGCTTCGTAAAAAGTCCAACTTCTGCGTTGCGCTGCATCCTTCGAAAATGGTCCATATTGGCAGTTATAACACCACAACCATTCGATTCCTTCGCATATTAATAATCGCTTCTTCCATTTCTTCCACTCCCTCCCTCAGTAATTTTAATTGTTCTTCACTAAGGGTTCGCGCAAAAATCAAAACCACAGGAATAGCGAGCTATTTCGAGGATTTTGCGAGTGAGGTATCAGCCAAAGATGGGCTGAAGCTGAGATGTAAAAATGTGAAGTTATTTTTGCGCGAGCCCTAAGGCCGGGTCCAAAAAAATCTTCAGGCCACTGTCCCGCATCATTATTCAATGCCTGTTCACAAGCCTGAACGATAAAGCGGTTTCTGCTGATAAACGCAAAATGGGACGCTTTTGAGGACATCTTACATTGTATATAAAGTTTCAGGCAATAGTAAAATTTTACTATTGATTTTTTAAGGTTCCTGTAATATTTTAATTATATGGAATTCAAAGAAAGATACTTATCGGGATGGAGTCTGGAAAAAGATACACTGGCACCAAAGATGATATTTATAGCCGGGCCGCGGCAATCAGGTAAAACTACGTTGCTGGAACATTTTTTGGCCAAACATGGCTGCTTGTCGCTGTATTTTAACTGGGATACACCAAAAGTCAAAGCATTATACCGCAGGGACCCTACATTTTTTGAATCAGATGCAAGGTTGTTATGCGGAGGGGATAAAGATGTCTGGGTTGGCCTCGATGAAATCCATAAAAGAACCAAATGGAAAGACATCCTTAAAGGATATTATGACCAGTTCCGCGATGACTTTCGTTTTGTAATATCAGGAAGCGCCAGGCTTGACCTTTTCAGAAGAACCGGTGATTCTCTCATAGGGAGGTATTTTCTTTTTCACCTCTATCCTTTCTCTGTTTCAGAATTCGGCTCAAAGAGATTTGAAAACCTTGACTTATGGCATGAGATAATCACCAACGAAAACTGGACAAACCTTTTTGACCGGATAGCTGATGAGAAGCCCCTGCCTTATGACCTGTGGCAGCAAATGTACGAATTCGGCCCCTTTCCCGAACCTTTGCTTAAAGGAGATAAAGCCTTTTCGAATATGTGGCACCAGGATTATCTTTCGTTGTATCTCAGGGAGGAGATCAGGGATCTGACCAGGATTTCAGATATAGACGGTGTGGAGACCCTGGTCTCTCTTTTGCCCAAACGGGTGGGAAGCATATTATCTATAAACAGCCTAAAAGAAGATTTATATGTATCCCATGGCACAGTCAGCACCTGGCTTGATTCTTTGACCAAATTATATCTGATATTCTCTTTACAACCGTGGCAGAGAAAGATCCATAAAACCATCAAAAAAGAGAAAAAATATTATTTTTACGACTGGTCATATATAGCTGATGAAGATGAAGGAGCGCGTTTTGAAAATATGGTGGCCATGGGACTCAACCGGTTATGTGGTCAGCTAAGAGAAAACGGGCTCGGCCCTTATAAGCTTTTCTTTGTAAGGGATCTTTCCAAACGGGAAGTAGACTTTTTAATCGCCAAAGGAGAAACTCCTGTGTTGCTGGTTGAAGCCAAAACCAGTAACCTGAAAATCTCCGGGTTTGCCCTCAACCTGGCAAAAAAACTGGGCGATATCCCAATTATTCAATTGACTCATAAAAACGGTGTTCTTAAAAAGCTGGGCCGGAATGCCTTCGTAATTTCTGCAAGCCACTTCTTTTCATGTTTACCGTAAGTTTTGAATAAGTCAGAAAAGAATGATGGGTAAATCGAAGTTGTATGCAATCAGAGCCAATCTCGGATCATGTCAGACTTATGTTGCCGATTTAATTATGTTTTGTGATTTAATTCCCATTTAATTTCATTTTCTTCTTAAAGGATTAAAAAAATCCTTTTAATTCCCTTTAATCCCCTTCACTGTACCTTATCTTTTTCGTTCCGGTAATTTTGCCGGAAAGCCCCTTTTTATCCATCCGTACCAACATTCGTATTTTGTTATTCCAATGAATTGTCGTTAACATATCCGGTAATGTACGATTTCAGGTATCTCGCCAACACCGGAACACTCTACTTTATGTAGACACTGCCTGCAAAGAAAATAAAACCTGACCGAATCTTGAGTGCTGTCGATGCAGTCTTCAAGTCGCTGCTTCATTTTTAAAAACTGTTCTTCAGTTAAAGAGGTGCATTCAAATACCGATTTTTGAACCCGTATTCCATACGCCTTTATTATCTTTACCGCTCTGTAACGGATACGATCGTCAACGATATCAAAACAGACAAGGCAGAACATTTAGTTCTCCCAGACAAAGGGTTTATAATCATTTTTTGGGTTTTCAAGAAATTTTCCGAACTGCCTGACCTGATTCAGTATTAACCACCGATATTCTATTTCTTTTCCCAGAGGTTCATAAAAGATTCTACGTCTCATCATTTGCTCATAAGAGGAAACAAAGGCACGGCTAATTGCCGGTTTCATCTCCACCGGACGTTTGGACTTCATTTCGTGTTCATCGATAAATTCAGCAGGAGGTTTTTTCCGGTAAATAAAGTCATCGGGTTTGACGACTTTTCGATTGATAAGTCCCAGGACAAGGCGGTCTCCTAAAAAACATCTATATTCTTCAACCAGATCACAGGCCAGCGAAGGCCTGCCGTAACTGACCTCATGCAGGCTTCCCAGATAAGGATCGAGTCCGCATGCTTTGATTGCTGACAGAACTTCGTTGGTCAGCATCGTATAAACAAATGAAAGCATTGCATTGACCGGATCCAGGGGAGGTCGGCGGTTGCGTCCGTTAAAGGAGAACGATTCATTCCGTATCAGACGCCTGAAGGCGCTGTAATAAATGCGGGTTGCAGCGCCTTCCAGACCTCTGAGCACATCAAAATTTTGTGGATTCTGAACACCTGTTTCCATCGCCCTGAGCCTGACGGCGGCATTTCTTAAAGCTTCATCCTGATACTGTCTGGCCCTGAGCAGTAACAGGCGGTACATGTTGACAATCTTGCCACGGACAATGCTACCGGCCGTTTTTAAGGCGATTTTCTCATCACTGAGCTTATGATACTGGGCGGTTCTCAATTTGACGTGCCGGTGTTCATCCAGAACCAGCCGTGCTCTAAATCGGCCGGTCGGTGTAATGAAAACCGTTTCCACACGCTGTTGGATCAAAAAATCAAGAACCCCGCCGCTGAGGGAAATATACCCCACAAGCGTCAACCTTTTAAGGCCGTCCACAGGTATCTGATCGATAACACCGCCGTCTTTAAATACCTTCAGCGTAGAACCCTCTCTGCGAAGATAACTGCCGGATTCTAATATATATACCGTATCCATTACTCCATAAATTTTTGTGTTTGAATGATCGCTGTTTTAAGATTCTCCAGGGCTCCGGAAAGATTCTCCACTTTTTTAGATTTTTTTCCTGAAACACCGCTCCATTCGTTCAGATGAAGTAATGGATGCTGATAGTCTGTGGAAACATCGAGCCGGCATAAATCGCCGGTATAGTTTAAAAGGCTGTGGATACGTCTGCAACCGAGAGGGGTGCCCCGAATCCGGCTCAGTTTATAATCCACCAGATGAGAATTGTAATCCGTGAGGGATGACAGCAAATGGTGAAGCAGGGTTTTGGCCCTGCTTAAGAACCCAATGGTCTGAAATAAGATTTTTTCTTCACGCACTGTCAGGCTTTTTGCATTTCGGCAGGCCGCCATGATCTGAGACAAAGGCGGGCATTTGCTTTCCAGGGCAAACAATTCCGGATACGATTTGGCCCATTTTTCCCACTTTGGATGGATAAACACCATGTTGTCACTGCCGTGATTTTCAACCATACTGAGTTTTTCAGGGTCTGTCAGCTCAACCGTTGATAAGAAATCGAGCTGCGCCTCGATCGACCGGTTATGGCACTTAACAAACCAGGAGCGTTTGCCCGTCAGCCGGTGAACACCTAAAGGAAGTTTAACCAAATTCCCGAGCCCTTTTCCTTTCAAATAATCCTGCTTGGGAAAAACCTCCATGGCAAATGCGGAAAGATCACCAGCAAAGGATTGTTTTATCATTTCAAGCACCGCCCTTGCCTGTTGTGGTTTTCCCGGAATTTTAAAAAAATACCAGAAATGATATCCCTTGCCGCCGCTGAATTCGATAAGCGGCCGGAGTCCGGCCTGCTCCGACAATTCGGTTATTCTTTCAATTAGATAAAAAAGCTCCCTTTTTACCAGGTTTTTTTGGTCCGACTTTAAGTTTTTCTCCCGAAAATCTTTGACAAGATCCACATCTATAACAGCCGTTTTTATGCTTCCGTCGGATTTCAGAAGGTATAATCCATAGGTTTTGAGCCCCTTGAAATGATCTTCCAGATCCTTCAGCTCCATGGGTCTGCGCACAGGAACATATCCCTGCTTATTTTTTTTCTTATCGACCCATTGCCGGGCAAAGCAGTCTTCCCTTCCCGAAAAAAGATCAAGGTATCGCTGAATCGCCTGTTGACGGTATCGCAATCTTTCAAATGGAAGTGATGCCGCCTGAATATCTTCCTCCTGACCGGTGCGTCCGGAAACACCAAAGGATTTCACCCATTGATGGTAAAGTATTTCATCGACAAATTTTCGGGAGTGTGCCAGAACCTGTGTCATCTTCTTTCTTTTATCCAGAAAATACAGCAGCACAAGGTGATCCTGCCATGCCTCAACCATATCCGGCGAAGACTGGTGGATATGTTCCAGCACCCGACATGCTGTATCCGCATCTCCGACCATTTGAGCCAGATTCGACCATTTAAGTTGCTGATCTACATCAAGAGCCTTCCAGATGCGATCATCTTTCAGTATCCGGCAAGTTTTGGATTGATTTTTTTGCTGAATGATCTGTTTTTCCAGCCTAAAGATCAGCACACTGAAATCCGGCAAAATCTTGTTTTTATCATGCTGATGTTTTGGGTTCATTATAAAACTCCGTTAAAGGTTCCCATCATTATCGCCCGGTTTTTTTAAGCAGCAGATTCAATTTGGGGTAGCGGGGATTGATCTCTTTTAAATCTCGGGCGAGCTTTTGCGCTTTGTCATTTTGCCCCAGGCGAAAGGCCCCGGCTGACTGCCAGAACAGACCTTCATCATAAATATTCCCCCATTTTTCGGTAAAAAAACGGCCCGCCTCTTGAGCATATTTCACAGCTTCCTGGAAATTTTGAAGTAAATATTCGATCTTTGCCAGGCGAATCAATGCCTTGTGTCTTGATCGGTTATCTCTTTCCTGGCACGTGATCAGCACATGTTTTGCTTTTTGAAGATTACCGGAAGCACACCAGACGTCGGCTTCCGTCCATCGATAGTAAGGTCGGCGCTTATTTTCAGGAACTTTCCGTATGACTTCCATGGCCCGGCCGGTATTCCCAAGAGCCAGATAGTTTCTGGCGAGAAGTTCGTGAACAAAATCTACCGGACGGTGTGCTTCACACTGCAATGCAAACAAAAGTGCATCTTTTGCCTCTGTAAAAAGCCCCATATGAAAATTGACTTTCCCCAGGGCAAAATATTTATATAGCAAAGAGATATAGTTGGTTTTTTCGTCTTGCGCCAAACACCGTTTGATCGTTTGCAGCGCCTCCCTGTTCCGGCCCCTGTGGAGAAGCGTGCTGGAAAGCTGGTAAAGGGTCTTGATAAAGTTTTTTCGTTCCTGATGCCTGTCCTCTTTTTCCGCACGGTCGAGCCTGTCCCAGTTGGCAACCGCCTTTTCAAATAATGGAAGTGCTTTTTCAGCTTTGTTTTCCAGTTGTTTATACAGCATGCCTTCACGGTAGAAATTGGTTATGCCCTCAGGTCTCAACTTCCGGGCTTTCTGAAAATGCTTATGGGCCAGACGAATACGGTCTTCTTTTATTTTGCCGCCTATAAAAATTTCTCGGTTTTTTGCTGCATACAAAGAGTTATATGCCGTATAAGCAAGAGAACTATGCAAAATAAAATTGTCAGGATCTTTTTTAATCCCAAGCGCAAGTTCTTTGATAGCCTCATCAAATTTCTTTAACTGGCCCAGAACAAAACCGATCTTTTCGCGTAAAGGAACATCCAGGTTATAGCTTATCAGTTCCGGGCACTTTTCCTCCAAAGGATAGAAAAGTGAGGTTGCATCTTCCCATTTTCTCTCCCGGATTAATTTGCCTTTCTGCGGCGTCATGTTTAAACGCCAACAGATCCTCCAGATTCAGAAAATCATCTTCGGCAATTTTACTTTTTTGATCTTTTGTTTTATCCACCGCCTTTTGATAGGCGTTTTGAATCGATGTATTCATAACAAGCCTCCCTAATTCAGCGATACCCATTTTATGTTTTTAAACCTCTGTCCCTCTCGTCACAAAAAATTGGGCTGCCTCCTTTTTCTTTGAATAATAGGAGACAACCCATTATTAAACAACAACTGCAACGTTGCGGTTTTTTTTACTTCTTCCCTAAATCCCTAATCACTTTTGCCAAAGGTGTACAATTCCCTCTAATCGGGTCATTCCTTCAAACTTACTAATAAGAGCATTAAAATTTAGACAGGATCACAGGATAAAGAAGATATTTTTGCCTTTCCGGAAGAAAGGCAAAAAGCATATTCCTTTTCAAGGGAAGGCGTTCAATCATTGTGCCAACAACACAG
>JAFDHQ010000146.1 GCA_019308685.1 Deltaproteobacteria bacterium | reverse complement strand
GACTTTTTACGAGACCGTCTAATTTTGGTTTTAGTTATTGTTATGGTCATTCTGCTTCTATCATCAATTAACAAAAACAGCAAGATTACTCAAGGAATCTGAACATGAAAACCGGTCGAATAATTACCCGGGACCACGAAATTAAAAATATGCTCGAAAACGCTAAAGCCATCGCAATTTTGGGTGTGAGCCCCAAACCCGAAAGAGACTCCAATTGGGTTGCCGGATATCTGAAGGATCATGGGTACAGGATCATCCCGGTCCGGCCCGCTCAAAAAGAAATTCTCGGGGAAAAAGCGTATAGATCCCTTGATGATATTAAAGAGCCCGTGGATATTGTCAACGTATTCAGAAATTCCGCACAGATCGTTCCCCATGCACATGAGGCTATCCGTCTTAAACCAAAGGTTTTCTGGATGCAGCTGAATATAGAAAACCGGGAAGCGGCGGGCCTATTGACGGCAGCGGGGATTGATGTGGTTATGGACAGGTGTATAAAGGTTGAACATGAGAGGCTCTGCAACGAGAACGGCTTATAGAGAAAAGCGCCGCAAAGCCAAGCAGAGCAGCTGTTATTGCTGCAAAAAGAAATCCCTTTTTTGCTGGAGATGCCGCTGCGGCTTTACCATTTGCCAGGAATGCATGTTGGAAAATTTCTGGGGAATGTCGTGCAACGGCATAACCTGGGAATGCCCGGACTGCGGGGAGCACAATGGTTTAGGGAATCAATAGGTCATCCCGATTTTTTCACCAATTTTTCCTCGTTCCACTCCCTTTTAAGCAGTACTAAAAAATTCTTATCCGGCCGGACCAAAAAGAGTTTGGAAAACCCGAGGATGTCCCCGGCATCCTTAATCCGTATTGCACTCAAGGCAACAATCCGTTCTTGAAAACCGAGCAAGGCGATATAACGGAATTCAGATTTCATGGAAGCATAGTTCTCAGGGATCATGGCCTTCTTGAAAAGTGGTATAAATTGCGACAGGTTATTTCCGGCCGGTTCGAACCGGTAAGGCAGGCGTTCTCCAATAACGACAGGGACTTTTTTTAAATTTATTCGCTGATCAAGATCGGATAGGTCGTGGTTGCTCAACACCACGCATCCGTTGGTGGAGAAGGGCTTAATGGCCCGGTTGGACCCGTGGATAAAAATCCCGTTGCCCCTATTGCTCTCAAGGTGGTCAAAGGGGTCAGGGTAGTTCAATCTAAACGCCCGATCGCCGAACAGGGTAATTTTAGAATCCCGGTAAGCTTTTATGTTGAAATATATACCTTCAGGAGTTTTCCGGTCTTTTTCTTCGTGTTTTTTCCCCTGGTTTTCACCGGTACTGCAGGTATAACTCTTGATGAGTTGGTATTGTCCGTCATAACGGTACAAGTGTAACTTCTGGATAGCCTTTTCCACCAGAATCAGATAAACCGGATTCCCGTTTCCTTTATAAAATAAGATCGGGCCGTCCCACACCCCGTGGCCGATCTTTGTTTGATCTTCAATTTTGGCTGAAGATTTCCGGAACGGTTCTTTGGAGTGCACACTATCTTTTACACCGAAAAAAAGTCCGTTTAAAATCAAGGTAAAAAAAATGAAGACTGCACCAACAAAAATATAATATACACTACGCCTTTTGTGTTTATAATCATTGGGTTCATTGTTCATGGTTCAAGTTATCTCTGCATTCCGTATGAGTTTGTATGATGGTGTCGCTGATTATTTATGGAGCAATTGAATTAAAAAAACTCCCCGACACTTCAGTTATCTGACTGCAATAGAGTAAATGTTTGCTTTTCTGTCATAGGTCTGATCAATAATATAATCGTCGGCATATTTAAGGTCCAAAACAATGCGAAGTGTTTCAGTGTCACGATGTAGACATGTTCGTATCTGCTTGATCAAATGTCCGTTAACCGGCATTTTGTACTTCCCGCTCCATGAAGAAACATTATTAATATCAATAACAATTCGCGGTTTTTGACCTTCTATGGACTGGACTTTCGGAATAGAAAAAGTGTTCAAGGCAATAAAAAACTCTTCATAATTCTTTTCAGTTTTGAGCTTAATGCTTTTGACAATGGTTTTATTGGAAGGTTTCGTGTTTTTTTGACTCACTGGTTCTGATGGTCGATTATCGACATAAAATTTATGCTGGATTAAAGAAGTCGCCGGCGCTCCGGGCGTTCGGGCAGGTATTAACAGCGGCTTCCACTCTTCGGAGATAATTTTCCATTTATCTTTTGAATGAACCAATCCCAGTGTTTTTTCTCCCACATCCGAAACTTTTGAGTCCTGATACCGTTGAACAAACCGGGCGGTGGCATTTTTACCTTCGATAAAGATCCACAGGTCGGATATCCCTACTCGGATCCGGCCGGGCCTTTGAAAAAAATCGGTTTTCTTTTGTATCCAGTCTTTAAAATCGAGTCCTTTCGAACGGAATGTCGGGCTATAGAAAGATGTGTAGTGCTTGATATTCTGATTTTGCCAGGCATCGGCCCAGGCGTACACGAGAGATCGGATGTCATCTATATTTCCAGCCCATGCCATTTTTGCCGGACCGAGTAAGGCCATGCAAAGAATCAAATTGGCTGTCGCTCTCTTCATTTATACCTCAAGAATCTCTGCGATTTCCATCAGATTTTGTATATGATAATCGGCGGTGAGCAGACGGTTATTATAAGCGACAAATGGCATTTCCGCCGCCTTTGCCGCCATTTCATCCAATTCCGAATCTCCCACATAAAGAGAATCACCGGGTGCTACTCCAAAATGATCTATGATCTTGATCAACGGATCGGGATGGGGTTTGGGATTCTCCACGTCGCTGGCACAAACAACAAGATCGAAACATCCTTCAAGACCGTGTTCGCTGATAACGCGATCCATTGTGTCTGATCGGTTGGTGGCAACGGCGGTTTTGTATCTGGGCCGTAACTTTTCGATTAAAGGTTTTAAATAGGGTTCCATTTCCATATATTTTAAAAACGGAATATAGCTCATACTCTTACGATAGGATTGTGCCGCCCAGAAGCTCTCTTCTTCATCAAACAGTTTCGCGATTGCCTGGTCTGCGGTATGGCTGTGACAATAGGCAAACTGCTCGGCGGTCAAGGCCGGCCGACCGAAATGGCTCAAAATTTGGTTATAGTAAGCGGTGTTTGATTCTTTTGTGTCAAACATGACGCCGTCACAGTCAAAAGCGACGATTTTGATATTTTTCATGGATTTTTTTTAACACCTGGCGGCCGGTCAAAAATGTTGCCGTAAACACGGATTTTAATATCCGGTTGTATTTTGCTGTCTGTTTTTAATTTTATTAAGTCGAAGTAGCGGCCCTTTTGTTTTTTCAGATTGGCTATTGTCAGAACATACTCTATCTTTTTTGAGCGGCTGGCTTCCTTAAGTTCGTAGCGAATATTTTTTTTGCGGACTGCTCGATCTCCGAGTATTTTGAACGGATAGTTTTCTTCAGGAATTATTTTTACCTTTTGGGTTATCTGATTTCCGGCAAAACCCCTCAAAACGACTCTATGGGGTATGATGGTAACAAACTTATTGACATTTCCGATAACTGTCAAGTGAAGTAAAGAGTTAACCGGTGCATCTGTTTTCACCGTTACTTTTTTTATTAACGTTCTTCCGCCGTATCCGGTGGTATTGACTTTAATGGTAATTTTTCCCTCTCCCCCGGGAGGGATTTGCCTCGTATAAGAGACCGCGGCACACCCTCAGCCGGTTCTGACTTTTTCAATCGTCAACGGAGCGGTTCCCCTGTTTTGTACAATAAAATCGTGTGTTATTTCAGTACCGTCTAAAACCGGAGCGAACTCATAACGACTTTCCGGAACAAAGACAGACGATGCGTTAGGGGTTGTATTTTCGGTACCCAGCGAAGCGGTTTCAAAAAAAAGAGTGCAACATGCTAGAAAAAATAAAAAAAGAGTTTTCTTTTTCATATATAAAATCCTCACGAAAACGATTAATCGACACGGATATTTTTTACAAAGCTGAATGTCTGCGATAGGTTTTTAAGTTGCATGCATTGGAATGTCAAGACACAACTTTTTTACTTTAATTGGATTCTTTCTGTTTTGAGTGTATCTGTATCAACCAGACAAAAGCTTGGCGGCCCGTCTTTTCCCATTATCTCGCCGGGATTTAGAAGAATGGTCCGGCCGATTTTCTTGAAAAAATACTTATGGGAATGGCCAAAACAGACAAGGTGGAAATTGCCGCCGGCCGCCAGTCCTTCTGCCACAATGCCATGATGCGTAAAACCGATTTTAAACCCGTTTGTATCAACCAGACCCACAGGATCATAAAGGGTAGTGTTTGTTAAAGATGTCAGAGAAAATTTTGTTAGAAGGTACTTATCTCCGTCATTGTTTCCGAAAACACCATGAACCGGAATGCCGCTTTGATCGAGCTCGGTCAATGTAAATGGCGCTATAAAATCACCACAATGAATTATCATGTCGGCATTTTTTTGCTTGACGATGGCCAAGGCGCTTCGTAAATTCCAGATGTTATCATGGCTGTCACTCATTACCGCTAGGAGCATAGGTTACCTCTTTTTAGATATAATGGTTGACAGTTCAAATACGGAAAGGCAGTGGTTGTAACCCGCGAAAAACCATCATGGGCTCCGACGAGCTACTGTGAGGCCCATTCTCGCCCATGATGATTTTTCGCTAGTTGCCCCTGCCGAATTGAAAAAAAGGCCTGCCATTCTTGGATACGTGGGTTATGATGAAAGATAAAAAACCAAACCCATCACAGAGCCATAAACAAGGAGGCAGACCATGAAACAGTATAGCACATTTGTCGGTATGGATGTTCATAAAAATTCAATAGAGATCGCCATCGCTCAACGGGGCCGTAATGGTGAAGTCCGTAATTATGGGAAAATAGACGGCACCCTTGAAGCGCTGGACAAAGTTGTTCGAAAACTGGTTTCTAAAGGCGGCCCTTTGCATTTTGTCTACGAAGCCGGCCCTTGTGGGTACGAGATCTATCGTCATCTTACTGCTAAAGGACACGACTGTGCGGTAGTTGCACCCTCCAGGATTCCTAAAAAAAGTGGCGACCGGATCAAAAACGATCGCCGGGACGCTTGTATGCTCGCCCGTTTGGATCGAGCCGGTGAACTGACTCCGGTTTACGTGCCCTTTGCTGAAGATGAGGCCATTAGAGATCTGACCCGTGCAAGGGAAGATGCCAAAATAGACGAAAAAAAATCCAAGCAACGGCTACTGTCCTTTTTGCTTCGAAGCGGATTACGCTATACGGGCAAAAAGACCTGGAGCCAAGCCCACATACGCTGGTTGTCGGATATCAAAATGCCCCACCCAAGTCAGCAAATTGTACTGCAGGAATATATCGATACCATCACCGAATGCAGTCTGCGTGTACACCGGTTGACCGAGCAAATCCGGCAGCTGTTGCCCCAATGGCGAATGTTTTCGGTCGTTAAAGCACTTCAAGCCCTTCGAGGTGTTGCGTTGATTGTGGCGGCCACAACCATTGCCGAGATCGGTGACCTGAAACGATTTAAAAACCCCACCGAGCTGATGAGCTACCTGGGGTTGGTGCCATCGGAGCATTCCAGCGGCGAAAAGACCCGGCGGGGTTCGATCACAAAGTCTGGCAACGGCCATGTGCGTCGCGTTCTGGTTGAAGCCGCCTGGGCTTACCGTCTTCCTGCAAGGGTCAGCCGTGTTCTTTTAAAGCGCCAGGAAGGGCTGTCCAAAGAAGTTTGTGAAATTTCATGGAAAGCCCAAGTCCGGTTGTGCTCGCGCTACAGAAGGCTGTGGGCCAAGGGAAAACCCAAGCAGGTTATTGTAACGGCTATCGCCAGAGAACTTTGTGCTTTCATGTGGGCCATCGCTAATGAAATCCAAGTCTCGGCCGCCACCTGAAAATAGAGCATGCTATCAAAGAGCAACAAAAAACCAAAGGGAGAAAATCGTATAACCAATAACTCAACTTTCCAAGGCATCCAAAGGGGCGCAACCACGGTTAGGAGAACCCTCGAGGACACTATTGGATAAGGCTTTGAGCCGAACTCACGAAATTAGATAGAGGCAGCTCCGCGACGAAACATAGTCATGCGGTAACCAACCCGCGAATATCAGAGTGATCAACCGTCGTAACATAGGTTCCGCCTCTTTGAGTGCCTTGGAATCGATCCAC
>JAFDHQ010000145.1 GCA_019308685.1 Deltaproteobacteria bacterium | reverse complement strand
GCATGGGTCCAGATTTCTTGAATCCGTAAGCAGCCTCATTTAATTATGATTCTTGGATCAGCCATACAAAAGGCATCTCGAAAATTTTCATGAAATATCCGGGCTAGGGCACCGGCTTTACCAAGGGCGTAATAACCACATCGATGCGGCGATTGATGGCCCGTCCTTCAGATGTCTTATTGGACGCCAAAGGCCTTACCGATCCGTATCCAACGGCCATAATTTTATTGGATGGCAGGGTCTTATTTGCAATCAGATATTCCATAACTGCTTCAGCCCTTTGTTGGGATAAGTACTCGTTAACTTCATCCGAGCCGGTACTGTCTGTATGACCTTCGACCACCACCCGAGATTCTCCGAAGGTTCTGATGGCCCGTTGGACCTTCGTCAGCAGAGTATAAGTTCCCGGCATAAGAACGCTCTGGCCCACCGGAAATTTAATGGCCTTTAAACGAATAACCAACTGATTTTCCTGTTTGTAAACTTCAGCCTCGTCACTGTCAAAAAATGTCTGGACCTCATTGTATCGTTGGTTAAACTGTTTTTCAGCTGCCAGACGTTCTTTTTCGGCCTGACCTCTACGAGTCTGTTTGTCGAGCAGACCGATGCGCCGATTCAAAAGATCTATTTGTTCTTGCTGAGAATTTACCTTGGCTATCATAAAATCATGGTCAGACTGCAGCGTTCCGATTGAGCCGAGAATATTCTCCACCTGAACATCAAAGTCCTGATCCCGCATATCCGGAGCCGACAGTTTACGGGTCATTTTGTGCAGGATTTCTTCCATCCATAAGGAAACCTGTTCAGGGAGAATGGGCTTGATCTTCCGGCTCTGACCCATTATGGAATGAAGCCGCTTGGCCATAAACAAGGCCTCATCCGCTTTCTTCTTCATGGAATCTTTATCGTAAGGATTTTCGGTGATGAATTGATCGGCTTCCTTCAATTTTTCTTGAGCCAGGACAAATGACGTGGGGGTTATTTTCTTAGCACCGGATTTTTCGGCCTGGTCGATGAGCGTGCGGACCTCACCGATGGTTTTTTCCTTAATTGACCGGATTTCCAATTGGCGAAACACGTTAGCAAGCGTTTTCTGGTTGTTTTGAGCATAGCGCAAATCATTATTTTCTATGGCTCGGGTCAGGTTAAGAAACCGGTTCTCTGCGGTCGCATAATCTTTGCCCAAATCCGTAGCACCGGCAACACGAGCCTTGTTCCTCGCTTCAATCAGCTCGACTAAGGTCGTCCGAGATATTTTAGCCATTTCTTCTGCTTTTTGGAGCTGAGTTTCTGCTTGGTTGACATATTTCCGGATATCCGACAGCTCTTTACCTTTTTCAAGATCATCTTTGGCCTCTAGATAGGCCCCCTCAGCTTTGGCGTACCAGGTCGGTGAAAGCACATTCACCTGATTTTTGCGAGCATCGGCCATTTGCCCACCCAACCGGTTGACCATTTCCACAGGGTTTTCGGTGCTTATCATGCTGGAGACTGGAACCGGACCACTCGGGGTGCCCGCACAGGCCGTGATCAGAAAAAGTGATAGCATGATTACCATTGGGTAAAATAGACGTAATATTTTATTTTCGTTCATCTTTTAAGCTCCTTTTTTTAAATTTTCATTTCTGCAAGATTATTTTCTAAGCCGAGAGATTTTTTGCAAAAAGATGTTCTGAGATCTTGATGCATAAAGAAACTCCGTTTTTATTCAGCTTATCTAATGCTACGCAGACGCCTTAAATAGTGGTCTGTAATAGAAGATTCTTAACATACCTTTTTGCATTTGCAAACTTAAAACTAATATTAAAGTCTCGGAAATTCAACAACTTCTTGAAAATACAGGTTTGTTAATGGCAACCTGTTTATGCCATCAGAATGGAAGAATGGAATGCTGGGGATAAAGGTTGAGGTAGGAAAAGCCGTGGTGGATAGTATTCGTCGGTCCCTTTTTCTTTTTTATTGATAAAAAACATAGTAACATTGTATAGATTTATGGATGGACACAAGTTAGGGGCTTCGCCCAATTGGAATAGTGGCCTTGGTGAAAAAACAAAAAAAAAAGATGCGCCGTCATCCGGTATCGAGGTTACAAAATCATTTCCTCAAGTTTTCGATTACCACACTGGGCTGTAAAGTAAATCAATCCGAGTCGGATGCCATGGCCCATCAACTCAAGAATTCAGGATGTTATCCGGTACATCCTAAAGAAAAGGCAAACCTGTGCATTATTAACACATGTACGGTCACACAGAAAGCATCCATGCAGTCACGACAGGCCGTACGAAAGGCCATACGATCCAATCCGGGGGCACGTATTATTGTCACCGGTTGTTATGCCCAGACCGAGCCTGATGAAATCAATAAAATAGACGGCGTTCACCACATCATCGGTCACACGGACAAATTTAAAATACCCGACATCGTCTTATCAAAAGAAAAAGAGCCCTACCCTCATCTGATCCGGCAAAACATATTATCTGAACACCATTTCGAACATACCCCTGCAGCGGTCTCGGGGAACAGAACCCGACCATTTTTAAAAATTCAGGACGGCTGTGACAGTTTCTGTACATACTGCATTGTCCCCTATGCGCGCGGACGCAGCCGCAGCATGCTGATTGAAAACGTATTAAAAAATATAAAGCAACTTAAGCCGGCCGGATACCACGAAGTTGTCCTCACCGGCGTTCATCTTGGCGCTTATGGATTAGATCTTTCTCCAAAAACCGATTTAACAGAGCTGTTAAACCGGATTTGTGAATCCAATCCTATCGACCGTGTGCGACTCAGTTCTATAGAACCCCATGAACTTACGGATAATATCGTACGACTTGTGGCAAAAGCAGATATTTTTTGTCACCATTTTCATATTCCTCTGCAAAGCGGGGATGATCTTATTTTAAAAAAAATGCACCGGCCGTATACCCGCTCGCTTTTCAGAAATCAGATCCTAAAAATTAATGAATTGCTTCCGGATGCTGCCATCGGTGTGGATACGTTAATCGGTTTTCCGGGTGAAACCCAAAAGGCTTTTGAAAATACATTATCATTAATCGATGAATTGCCCGTTACCTATCTGCATGTGTTCCCGTTTTCAGCTCGGAAAGGTACACCGGCAAGCCGTTACCCAAAACCGGTCGATTCAAAAACAATCAAAGTCCGCTGTAAGAAAATGCGCGCTCTCGGCCACCGAAAAAAAATGGATTTTTACAAAAAGTTTACAGGGAAACCGGTTGAAATCCTTATTGAAGACAAAAGGGACAGATCTACGGGTTTGCTAAAGGGAATCACATCAAACTATATACCCGTTCATGTAAACGGTGATGATCATCTCAAAAACACCTTGGTACCGGTCAAAATTGACAAAATAAAAAACGGCAAAGTTTTGGGCACTCTTTATTCACATCTCCATGAACCCTTTGAAAGTTAGGAACTGGGTTGCTGAGTGGTTTCAGGGTTCTTATTCAGGCATATTCGGCCAAGTGGTGCAGATCCCCTGATAATTTCTCAGCTTATATTCTTTCTCATTCTTTTCAATAATATAATAATCCGGCATCAAGGGAATTTTGCCGATATTGGTGGCAATAACATACATAGGCTGGGCCAGCCCAGTGGTGTGACCCCGCAGTGCATCTCTAATCAGTTCGGCGCCTTTTTCAACCGGTGTCCGGAAATGATCGATCCCGGGGGCCGGTTCGCAATAGAATACATAGTATGGACGAATTCGAACCGCTAAAAGTTTTTGATGCAGCTTCCTGAAGGTCTCCACATCGTCATTGATTCCCTTTAACAAAACAGCCTGGTTTCCTACATTCACGCCACAGCAGAGAAGATCGTAGACCGCCTTTGCCGTTTTTTCAGTAATCTCTTTGGGGTGATTACACTGGGTATTCAGCCATATGGGTACCGGGTGAAAACCGGTAAGCACTTTCTTGAGACCTTCCGTGATTCTATGCGGTAAGACAATCGGTGTTCGAGTTCCAAAACGAATCATCTCTATATGAGAAATCTCCCTCAGCTTTCGAATAAGATATTCAATCTTTTGATCTGAAAGTATAAAGGGGTCGCCGCCGGTAATGAGAACATCCCGAATCTCCTCATGTTCACGAATCCATTTTATGCCCTCTTCAAAATCAAAGCGAAGCTTAAGATCTCGATCCACCACGAGTTCTTTACGAAAACAATGACGGCAGTAATTTGCACAGACATCGGTAACGGTAAAGGCGATGCGGTCATGATACTGCCTGGCAATACAGTCGGGTCTGACTTCCTTGGTATCACGGTTTTCTTTCCAGATCAGATAGTTGGGAATTCCATATTTATTTTCTGTTTCTTTCATTGAAGGGATAACCTGTTTTCGTATGGGGCAATCAGGGTTATCCTGATCCATCAAAGAAGCAAAATAAGGGGTCGTCCCCCATTTGGTATTTAACGTATGTATGGCCTTTTCTTCTTCCGGGGTGACCTTGACAAACGTCTTCAGTCTATCAAGGGTGTTGACGCTGTTTTGGAATTGTTCGACCCATTCATCCATTATGTGTTCCTCCTATATGCTCGAATCTAAAATGAGCAATTTTTATTAGATCTGCACTATTCTGTTTACAGCAAGAATCCTTGAAAATCCTTGGGTTAGGTGAGATATTTATTGAGTTCCCTTGACGTAATATGGACTCTGTGATCTTCCCAATCATTTATTTTAAGGGACATGTATGTGTTATAAATCTCTTCTCCAAACACCTCTTTTAAAAATTTACCTCTTTCGGCTTCAACCAGCGCTTCGTACATACTTTTGGGCAAAAATCGCCGGTCCCATACCCGGTATCGATATTTCTTTTTATATGTGCTCCCGATATCTGGCCGGCCGCATTTGAGATCTTTTTTTATGCCGTAAAGTCCCATGGCAATTAACGTAGCAATTTGAAGATACGGGTTGCCCGCCGGATCAGGGTTTCTCAGCTCAATTCTCGTGCTTTCGGGGTTGGGGGTATAGGGCACCCTGACCATTGAACTTCTGTTTCTGAACCCCCAGCCTCTGACAACAGGCGCTTCCTTATCAAGGATATATGCCTTATATGAATTAAAAGTTGAGGCCATGATGATGGACGTTTCTCTGGCATATTGCAAAATACCGGCTATAAAATTTTTGCAGTTATCGCTGATGCTATCTTCGCTATCCGGATCGTAAAACAGGTTTTTCCCATCACGATCCTGCATGGAGATGTGGATATGGAACGCATTTCTGTTGAAATCATCAAATGGCTTGGGCATGAAAGTCGCGTGATAACCAAACTCTGCCGCAACCATCTGGGCGATATAGTTAAAAAGTACGGTTCGGTCCGCAGCATTCAAGGGAGATGCACATTCCAGGTTAATTTCATGTTGGGAAGGCGTCACTTCATGATGTGCTTTCTCAAATTGTATTCCGCATGATTTAAGTATTTCAATAATTCTGTTCCGTACCGGTTCTCCCTTGTCATGGGGAGTGGATTGAAAGTAACCGGCGCCGTCAGAATGAACTTTTTCACCGAATTCATTTTCATCAAGAATAAAAAATTCATGCTCAGGTCCGACCAGAAACTTGAAACCATACTCTGCTTCCGCCTTTTTCACCACACCTTCCAGAGCAAACCTGGGATCGATGGGTGCACGAGATTCCCGATCGTTATAAACATGTCCGATAAAAAAAACCGACTTTTTTATCAGTAAATTTTACAATACGGAAACTCTCCGGATCAGGGAAAAGAAGCCTGTCACTGCTGTCAACCGTTGCGTATCCCGCAACAGAGCTTCCATCAAAACCGATTCCATTTGAAATTATCGACTCAATGTTGTCGGGATTTATCGGAAGATTCATGATTCTGCCATTCAGATCGGTAAAAAATATTTTGGTTAGCTTTGTTTCCTTTAGTTTCTCATTAATGTCCTTGATGCTTACCATAATAATTTATTTCCTGTTTTCTAGAATTTATTTTCCAAGACCTGAACGCATCAGCTCACCCTTCTTCTGCCCGAAATAGCACAGTTATTTATAATTGCAATATATTTTGTAATTTATTTAGAATAAATAGGATGTTCGGTCGGAGGGATGCTTTTGTAAAAAACATCATGATTGATGAACTCGTAAAAAGTCCGATTTAGACGGTTTCGTAAAAAGTTCAAATTCAAGGCGTGCAAATTTTGTAATCATGAGGCGTACTTTTCGTACGTTGAATGATTGCGAAA
>JAFDHQ010000144.1 GCA_019308685.1 Deltaproteobacteria bacterium | reverse complement strand
AAAACAATATCCGGGGAGTTCATCTTTAGTTCAGCAAATATTTTTTCTTTTATTTGAAACAGCCACGACGGAGCAGGCTGATCAGGATGAATTTCATTCAGAAGCTTCACGAGTTTTTCCTGATCAACATAATTTATGTAAACACCAACTGTTATCCGGGGGCATTTGCCGCTACTGGCGTTCAGTAGTGTGCCGGTCAATAACAGGATTAAAGTGATAAATAAAAATTTATAATTTGCCATGCTGGGAATTATCGCTCCTATCTCTTTTTTCTAATATCATTTCATCTCCCATCTGTTTGCTATGCATGTAGATTCCTATTTGCACTCTCCGATCCATTTTCCTTTCAGGTTCTGGGTCATCTCCATATCTGACTGTTTCATCTTTATGACTCCCTCAAAGGATTTTCCGTTGTAAGTGACTTTTCCGTTGAGCACCGTAATGCCTTCTTCCGTCTGACATTTCATTACCCAGGTTACGGTATCGCCTTCAATATCACGCTTTACCATCCTGCATTCCTGATTAGGTTCTTCTTTCTGCGGAACCATGTCCTTTTTTGTCAGACAATGAGTATAGCTCTGTGGAGGCCTCTGCATGGGTATCCCCGGCATCTCCATGGTCATGGTTATCTGCCAGAGACCTTCTTTCATGTTTTGAGCCTCGGAAATATTACTCAAAAAGAGAAACAAAAAAGCGAACATCGATACAAAACAGACCTTCTTAACCATATTTCTCCCTCCTTATCAGTTTTTCATCATTACTGTTCCACAAGCTCTACACGCCTATTTTTAGCACGCCCCTCATCGGACTTGTTTGATGCAACAGGTGCAAGAGAACCCACTCCATAAGCCTTTAGCCTTTGAGCTGAGACCTTGTATTTCATCACAAGCTCTTTCAGCACGGCATCTGCCCTTGCCTTTGAAAGTTTCATGTTGTAGTCAAGCTTACCGACATTATCTGTATGTCCTACCACATAAAGTTTAAATCCTTTATTCTGATGAAGGAGTTTTGCTATCTCTTTAATTGCCGACTCAGACTCTGGCTTTATATCTGCCTTATTAAAATCGAAATAGATCCCATAGATCGAGGCATGCCCCGTTGCCTGAATATCACTCATCAGGCTCTTCGCATCTGCCACAACCTCCTGCGCCATCTCAGCCTTTTCAACAACAGTAAGTTCGTAATAAGTCCCGTTTCCTCTTGGAAAAACAATTGCCCAAAATGTTTTTCCTTCCTTGGTCAGTTTCAGATATGCTATGCCACCAGATTCTTTGACAACCACACCGCCAATCTTTTTGATTGCGTTTTCATAGTTTCTCATAATTGCTAACTCACTTGGTGCCCTATGACCTTCCTTAATATAGTATTCCAGCCAGTGATATTTCCCCTCCACCTTAATTTCATTGCCCTTTTCATCCACAAATTCAGCCTGGTCGAAGTCCTTCACCCTACAGTTATTGATATAGAAATTCGGCATTCTTGTGAACATCGGGTGGTCTTTACACCCTTCCGCATCTTCTTGGGCAAAAACGATGCCGCTAAATACAAACAATAAAACGCCAACAAGGAATACTATCCTCTTGAAACTATTCATATCTTATACCTCCTGATTTGTTTAATCACATAAAGGCGCGCTTGACCAGCGGGCGCGGTTTTTAGCCCGTCTGCGTCCAGGCGCAAGTTATAAGCAATTAATATTTAAATTAAAGTTCTCTATTGACAACAATTGATTCATTGTGTATTATATGTACATAAAGTATCTATTGTACAATATATACATTTGAGGTGATTATCATGCTTAAAAAAATAACAACTGCTGATGCAAGAAAAAAATTTGCCAATATTATTAACCAAGTAGCTTTTGGCAATGAATCCTTTGTTCTAACTCGTCGGGGGGAACCCATTGCCGCTATTGTTTCAATGAAAGAGCTTAAATTGTTGCAAGATTTAGAAGATCGAATTGATATAGAAGATGCGTGGAAAGCTAAAAATGAGCCCGGTGAACCGATCCCCTGGGAAGAGCTGAAAAAGGAACTCGAACTTTGAAATATAGGATAGAGGTCAAGAGGACTGCGGCAAAAGCACTTAAAAAGATTTCTAAGTCTGAGCAAAAACGCATAATCAAGGCAATTGATAGTCTCGCTGAAAACCTTCCGAACCTGGACACAACCAAGATGAAAGGAAACAATCCCTTTCACAAAATTCGGGTTGGAGATTATCGGATTGTTTATGAGATTCAAGATGATGTCCTGTTGATTCTAATTGTCAAAATCGGCCACCGCAAAGATGTTTACAGAAGCCTCAACTAAAATTCACCCCTTTATTCTTTCGGCCAAATAACGTCGCGTTTGACCAGCGGGCGCGTTTTTTAGCCCGTCTGCGTCCAAGCGCATGTTCTACGCTTTATTTGTTTTGTAATTTGTCGAAATCAACCAGATCTTGAGGTCTGCCACTTGCACGTTTATTGATCAGAAGGTCATCCTTTGAAATGAAATTTACTTTGAAAGCGCCGAAGTCAGCAATCACACGATTCTCAAAACATGTTTCAAAACTGACACCATCGATCGACGTGAGGATCTCCAAGCGCATTGGAGGAACTCCCATTCTTATCACTTTTTCTTCTTTTAAAAACAAATCCTTATTTAATTCAGGCAGATCAAACCCAAACTCCTTTAAAGCATCAACCATCTTTGATGCATTTTTTTCATTTATAGCGACCCATACATCCATATCACCTGTCGCTCTTGGATAACCGTGGTAGCCCACAGCATATCCACCAACTACAAGGTATTCAATTTTCTTTGAGTTCAGCAATTGTAAGAACTCTTTGAAGTCTCTCGGAAACTCTAACATAGCCAAACATCACCTTTCTCATGAATTCTATAGCTTCAATTCTTTCAATAGGACTACGATCAAGCCAATAATTTGAATCATCAACTTCATGCAAATCTACTACTTCAAAAACATCTCTTCGAATTTTTTCTTCAATCATTTTTTCTCCGTAGAACGGCAAACTCACGTGACACCGAGGGCCGAAAGGCCCTTGGTGTCACGTGCAGTGATTTGTTAGCCTAATTCATTATTTTTCTTGAGGATCTGACTTTATATAAGGCTTGGTCCTCGCGGATTTGCATTTGACCTGAATGGTGATTATTAACCATTTTTTCGAACATCAATTCCGTACTCATAAACAGATTGCTGCTTTCTTTTTTTAAATAGCGTGCTGTCATGCGGCAATATTCGGGATCGATTTCGATTCCTATGCTATTTCTTCCATATCTCAGGGCTGCTATCATTGTCGTTCCGGTGCCGCAAAACGGGTCAAGCACTGTGTCTCCATGAAAGGAGAACATTCTAACCAATCGCGAAGCAAGTTCAAGAGGGAAAGGAGCGGGATGTTTTCTTGTAGATGCACCTGTGATGTTCCAAATTTGTCTAAACCAACTATTAAAATCCTTTTTATCTATTTTGCTGAGCTGTCTTTGTTCTTGAGTAGGCTTGCGATATCCTCCCGGCTTTCTCTGCATTAAAATGAATTCCATATCATTTTTTATTATTGCATTGGGCTCATAGGGTTTACCTAAAAATTTCGTTCCGTTGGCCACTTCAAAATTGGCATTTGAAATTTTATGCCAAACAATCGGGTTTAAATTGTCAAAGCCAATTTTTCTACATGAAACACAAATATCCGAATGCAGCGGAAAAACAAGGTGACGGCCAAACTTTCGTCTGGAAACGCAGACGTCACCAACAATGCAGACCAGCCTGCCGCCCGGTACTAATATGCGAAATACCTCATGCCAGACCTTTTCCAGTTCGGATAAAAAGGATTCATAATCATTAATGTGGCCTAACTGATCTGGATTTTCGTTATAACGTTTCAAATTCCAGTACGGCGGTGAAGTGACAACTAAGTGTATAGATTCATCTTTTAAAAAGGACAAATTTCTTGCATCTCCATTGATTAATCTTTGATATGTATGGGTCTTTTTTTTCATCAAATGAATGTCCCAACATGAGAAACAAGAGCTTTGGCAAAAATTAGAAAGGAAAGATCAAATGCGGGTTCTTTGTAAGAGCCCAAGAGACCTGTTTCGCTTTCCGACGTTATGAATGACGCCGCTGTATAATGACGCTCAAGAACGAGTTTGCGACAAAACAGCTCGTATCTTTTCATATAGGAAGCCCCGACAAATTCCTGAAAAACCTTAAAATGCGGTTCTCTAACCCTCACTGGTCGATTGGAGGCCTCACAGTCATCAAGCATAAAGAAATAACCGAGAAACGGTTGAACGCCGCCATTAAAAGCCCCTTCTCTAAATGCCGTCCAAAGATCAAGCGCAGTGCCCATCGCTTCTTCGGTTCTATTGTTAAAATTGTTGCCGAAGGAAGGGCCCACTTGAGATTTAGCTTCAACTGCAGCGATTAAACGATCATCTTTGACTACGATCAAATCCCATTCTTTAGTCGGGCGAAAGAAACCCGGCAACTCAAGCCGCTTTTTCCTGAAAATATACCGTTCATCCATACCGGCATCAACCATTATTTTCGTAAAAAGATCGATGAAACCATCCATTTGCGCTCCACCGGTAACGGCACCCCTTAGGCCGGCATCAGCAACCCCTCTTTTTTTCTGTCTTTCTCTTTGTGCCTTGCGAGTCTGCCAATAATGTGAAACTGCATCCGAGATGTGTTTTTCAATATTGTCAATTAGTTTTGTCATTTTTTCCGATTATATCCTTTATTTTCTAATATTACAGGCCAACGCCCAGCTTAACCAGCAGAGAAAAGCATTGCGACCGGTAGGGAGCGGCGCTTTTCTCTGTCTGAGTTAAAGCTGTTGTTAGCAGTAATTTTATTTAGGATAAATCAATCTTTTCAAAAGGATATCTTCAACGTTCCGCCTCGCATCCAAAACAGACAAAACATAAACTTTCATTTCTGATATTCTGCATATAATTCTCCAGGGAGGTATAATTAATTCACGATATATAGATATCCCTTGATCTTGAAGCTCCGGTACTATGCGGCCTCGTTCAGGTAGGGTGTAAAGGCTGGATACCTTTTGTTTGATCTTTTTTAGTATTTTTAATACGTTAGTGGGGCTGTCTTCTGCAATATATTCAATAATTACCTTTAAATCATTTTCTGCAACTTCAGCCCATTCAATTTTGTAGTTACCACTCATTTAAGCTTTTCTTTCAATGTTTTTTCAAGATCTTTGAATACATCCTCCTGTGGTCTAGCCTTGCCGTCTTTAATATCGGATTCTCCTTGTGAAACCAGCTTCAATATCCCGATTGCATTACGCATATTTTCATAACTTTTAGGGTCTTGAAGCACAGCCCTAGGTTCTCCATTTTGCGTTATTATTATGGGACGATTGGTTTCGTTGATTTGATTAAGCAAATCGGCAGCTTTCGACTTAAGATAAGTAACAGATTTTATATCACTTATAATATTCATTTTTATCACCTCCAGTCCTTATATGATACTATATATGGACCGATGTCAAGGCTTATTTTTCGTGGACTGCTAACGTGGAGCTGTGGGGCCGGGAAACGAAATCCCAAAGCGGTTTTAAAAAGTTAAAAGCTATTGCAAAGCAGGCCCTTAAAAAAGCTCTGGCTTTTCCCGGTCCCACACCAGCGTTTTGTTGGGGCACAAAATATTCGCTTGACAATTTATTTTTTATATGTACAATAAATTGTACAGGAGGTGTCAAATGAAAGCAATAACCTATACAGCAGCAAGGCAAAACCTTGCCAAAACAATGGAAAAAGTTTGTAGGGACCGTACCCCGGTGATTGTAACACGCAAATCATCGAATTCTGTGGTCATAATGTCACTTGAGGACTATGAAGCCCTTGAAGAAACAGCCTACCTCTTACGGTCGCCGAAAAACACAAGGCGTTTGATAGAATCTATTGCCCAACTTGAAAATGGCAAAGGGGTTGTAAAGGAGCTCATAGAGTGAAGCTCATCTTCTCTGACCATGCTTGGGATGACTATCTCTATTGGCAAAAAACCGATAAAAAAGTTCTCCGTCGTATCAATTCCCTCATTAAAGAGACTAAGCGTAATCCATTTGAAGGTATTGGCAAACCTGAGCCACTAAAACATGCTCTTTCCGGCTACTGGTCCAGACGAATTACCGATGAGCACAGGTTCGTTTATAAAGTATCTGAAAATTCAATCCAAATTGCCCAGTTGAGGTACCACTACTGATCATTTCCTTTAGCCCCAACG
>JAFDHQ010000143.1 GCA_019308685.1 Deltaproteobacteria bacterium | reverse complement strand
TGCTGATGAAGAGAGACGGTCAGGACTCGATCCGTGTTATAAAATGCCGCCTCAACCCCGTCACCGTGGTGTACATCTACATCCAGGTAGACAACTCGCAAACCGTCCTGGACCATTTTGGCAATCCCTATAGCCGGATCATTAAGATAGCAGAATCCAGAGGCCCGATGTTGCATGGCATGGTGCAAACCGCCCGCAATATTAAATGCGATCTCGCGATTTTCGTTTAATATCTGGCGGATACATTCAAGGGTCGCACCGGTGACCAGTAAAGACCAGTCATATAAACCGGGAAACAAGGGGTTATCACCGCTGCCCAGACCGTACTTCCAGGCTTGTGAGGGAGCCCTGCCCGAATTGGCTGTTTTAAGTATCTCCAGATATTCGGGAGAGTGAATGAGCATGACATCTTGTTCGTCGGCTTCTCTTGCTTCCACCCAGGGCGGCGAAGACGTATCAAAAATCCCATATTCTTCGATCAAGTCCATGGTTAACCGGAGCCGTTCCACTTTCAGGGGATGACCGGGGCCATAACTATGATGGTGGAATTTATCGCTAAAAACGAGAACTTCTTTCTCGGGTATACTCATAAGTTGATAGTATAGGAATTTCCTTTTTTGGACACAGATGGACACAGATTAAAAAGTTTTTTAAATAAAAATATTATCTGTGTATATCTGCGAAAATCTGTGTCCTATTTAACTTGTTTTGCTTATTTCGGATATTACTTATCAAACATATCTCCGGCCTTAAGCCCCTGTTCGGTGGCAAATTCGGCCGCAGCGACTTTTTTGCCTTTGGCCGGCCGGACTTTTCCTGCCACAAGCCTTGCTCCTGAAACCGCTACATGAATTCCTTGATCGTCAACGGCAAGAATGGTCCCCGGCGCTTTATCGGTGGTCTCTTCTATGAGCTGTGCGCCATAAAAACGAACCTTTTCACCCTTGAACAAAGCAAAGGCACCGGGTTGGGGATCACAACCGCGAACCAGATTGTATAGTTCTCCGGCCGGCTTGTCCCAATCAATACCGGCAACTTGGTCATCACAGGGAGGTTCATAGGTGGCACCGGCTTCATCCTGGGGTATTTTGGGAGCCTTGCCCGCTTTGATAAGGTCGATGGATTCCAGAATGGCATCAACCCCCATGGGAAAGAGGTGGTTAAAATAGAGGGCGCCGGTGGTGTCATCCGGTCCGATCTCAATCTCTTTTTGAAGAAGAATAAGCCCGGTATCGATCCCCCCGTCCGGCCAGAAAATGCTCAGCCCGGTTCGGGTGTCCCCCATGATTACCGCCCAGTTAATGGCACTGGCGCCCCGATGGCGTGGCAAAATCGAAGGATGATAGTTGATGGTCCCGTGAGTGGGGACCTCAAAAAAGCGCGCCGGGATAATATCGGTTACAAAGGCCATTACCGTGAGATCCGGTTTGAGTTCTTTGTACTCGGCGAATATCTGGTCATCTTTATACGTTGCCGGTTGAAAGACGTCAATTCCTTTGGACACCGCCGCATCTTTGAGGGGGTCCGTTCGCCCCCCCGGTCTGTCCGGTGGCGCATAAACCCCGATGATATTTTCGTTTCTTTCCAGCAGGCTTTCCAATACTTTTGCCCCGAATGCCGCCTGTCCAATCAGTAGGATATGCATATTTTACCTCCTGCATTAAATGGTTGGTAAGAAAGGAGAAGAATGTCATATTTTCTGTAAGATTATAAAAGAATCCTGTCAAGTCTGAATTGATCGGTTTATTTAATAAAACCTTTCGTGATTCCGATGCTCAACCGGTGTATAAATAATTTGATTGAAAAGAAAAAGTGAGTGGTATATACAATTTTTTCTGTAAGTTCATAGTATAGGAATTTCCTTTTTTGGACACAGATGAACACAGATTATCAAGATTCTTAAATTGCAAAATAACAATATTATCTGTGTATATCTGTGAAAATCTGCGTCCTATTTAACTTGATAATTTTTGGCGTGCGCATGGATATTAAGACAAAACTGAAAAAGTTAAAAGAAATCTATGATGACTTTGAGATACAGGCGAGACCATTTAAAGATAGCGCTGTCTGCAAGGTCGGCTGTGCATTTTGTTGTATCCATTTTGGCAATGTGGATGCAATCACCATGGAAGGGCTCATTATACACGAGTGGATTGAGACTCTTGACAAACCGGATCAAATCAACATCCGGAAAAAAATTTCCAAAAATATGAAAAAAAGAGAAAAGCGGTCAATTACCCCATGTCCATTTCTTAAAAAGGATAATACCTGCCGTATCTATACCATGCGACCCTTTAGTTGCCGGCAGCTGTATTCTTTAAGGAAATGCACCCATTCCGGACCTATGGTTCATCGGCAGGCCGTGGAACTGGCGAAAAAGACCGTTAAAAAGCTCCAGCAACTGGATGCAACCGGATATTCAGGGCACATCAGTTATATCCTTCATTTGATCGCCAAACCGGATTTTAGAGAGCTGTATAAATCGGGAGGATTCGATCCGGTTAAGATCATGCCCTTCGGGAAAAAATACGGGATAATCATTAATCGTATGGTATCATCATCTTCTATGAAAATAATGCAAGCCACCTCTTTACCCTCCAACATTACAGAAAAATGATCTTATTTGCTGTTTTTTCTTTAGGCTCACTTAAATGCGATTTCCAGACAGGTTACATTTTATCACCAGTGGGCTCCATAATTTATTGAGAATCTACGATTTACTTTCTAAACTTACCTCCACTGTAAAATTTCCGAAATCGGTCTTAAAAGGAATAGCAATTTTAGGACCTTTGGTCAAAGGCTTAATCTCATGATTTTTGCCGGAAACTACTGAAGGAATGGCACCTTGAAACACTTTGCCTATCTCTTCTAATTCCTTTCTTGCCTGACCGGAAATCATATTGGTCAATTCGCCCACGGCATCTTTAATTTCATCATTTATCTCATTTATTTGCTCCCCGAACATGTTGGAAACAATTTTTAGAATGCATGATTCATCGAACGTGATAAAGACAGTGCCGTTTGTCTCACCCGTAAATCCGACGACACCTGAAACATCTCCTTTAGCGACATTATCCTTTTTAAGATAGGGTTTTTGGGCGTCAGATTTAATAAAAGCCATTGTTTCAAGAACATTCAAAGTTGCATTGATAAATGGGTTAATAATTTTTACATCCAATGTCTGTCCCTCCATTATTATAAAGTTTGATGGTCTCGTAAAAAGTCCAACTTCTGCGTTGTGCTGCATTTCGCAATCATTCAACGTACGATAAGTACGCTTCATGATTACGAAATTTGCACGCCTTGAATTTGAACTTTTTACGAAACCGTCTAAATCGGACTTTTTACGAGTTTATCAAGTTTAATTTAGCAAAAGTAAAAAGCTGAAACTCAACCTTTAAAAATAGCATTCAGTTTTTCAATGAGCGTCTCAGCAGTAAACGGCTTCACCACGTAATTGGTAACACCTGCCTTGACGGCTTCTACAATATTATCCTTCTGAGCTTCAGCCGTAACCATCACAAAAGGAATGTCCTTTAATTCATCATCTGATCTTACCGCTTTTAATAAATCTATCCCCGGCATTTCCGGCATATTCCAATCACACAATACCAAATCAATATTTTCTTTTTTTAGAACTTTCAAGGCGGCTTTTCCATTTTCGGCCTCGATCATATTTGCAAATCCGATCTGCTTGAGGATATTTCTTATTAACTTTCGCATGGTTGTAAAATCATCAACGATAAGAACTTTCATGTTTAAATCCATAGGATCTCAATCTCCTTATTGGATATAATTATCGAAATAATGTTTCCTCTAACTTTCAAATATTTCGTATCGATACTTTTTATGTTCAATGATCAATTTTTCAACATTAACCACACTCAACGCAAGAGTTCCTCAACCACATTTATAAGTTTGTCTCGTTTAATGGGTTTGGTTAATGTCCGTTGTGCTCCTAACATCTTGGCAATATGCAAATAGTCCTCCGCACCTATACGACCGCCCCCGGATATAGCGATGATCTTTATGTTTGAAAATTCTTTTGTCAATTCTCTGATCGTCTCAATACCTTCCTTTTCGGGCATAATGATATCTGTAATAATCAGATCAGTAGGGTTCTCCCTGTAGATACTTATACCCTTTGCACCATCGGAAGCTTCTATAACTTTATATCCATTTTGCTCTAATATCTTTCTAAGTATTGTTCGATATGTATCACTATCGTCTATAATAAGAATGGTGTCCATACCTTCTTTCTCCTTTTCCTGATCCAAAACGCCTCAGATAATATCGGTCATTTCATGCATAACCATAGGCTTCATAACAAAAGCACTAACCCCCTTCGCTTTCTCTTCATTGATATATTTGCTATATTATATCCGGCACAATGAATGATAGGGATGTCAGAACGCGGTTGTAAGAGTTTTTCAGCCGGCTCTATACGGGGTCATATTGGGCATAGCATCTAAATCAGCACATTTGTATACGCTGGGTTCTATGTATTTTAAAGAGTGATTTAAACTGCTCAAACTTTCAGAACCGCCGATTATAAAATATCCGCCGGGCTTCAAAACCCTGACTAATTTATGTAAAACAGCCTCTTTCGTAGGCTTGTCAAAATAGATCATGACATTTCTGCAAAATATAATATCAAATATTCTTGAAGAAGGAGAATCTTTCAAGAGGTTGAATTTTTCAAATGTTATCAGTTTACTGACACTTTGTTTAACTTTTACATGGCCTTCCCATTTGCCCTGTCCTTTTTGAAAATAACGCCTCAATATATTTTTTGGAATGTTAGTTATGCATTTTTTAGGATATACACCCTTCCTTCCCTTTGCTAAACAGGAATCTGAAATATCTGTTGCCAGTATCGACGGTGTAAATCCCAGCTCCAGGCAATATGTAGCTAAAGAATACGGTTCTTCTCCGCTTGAAGATGCTGCGCACCAGATATTCTTGCAGCTTTGATCTAAATACTTAAAACTATCCGATTCTCTGAAAAAGTAAGTGTGGTTGGTGGAGATGGCATCCAGAAAAAGATTCAATTCAATGGGATCTTTTTCAACGATCGAAAGATATTTGTCGGCTTGAACATTTAGTTTTCTGATACGCTTTCCGATTCTGGCATTCAACAATTCCCGTTTTTGTTCGTTCAGTTTTATTCCGGATTCGCTGTAAACGATGTCACAGTACCTTCTAAATTGTCTTTTGGTTAATTGTTTCATATTTCATTTTCCCAAATATAAAATAAATATCACCACAAATGAACACAAATAAACACGAATTTTAAAATAAATTTTATGTCCATTTGTGGTTAATTATCGGTGAAGGCATTTCAATTTTCAATCATTTCAAGCGCAGTTCTTGTAACATTCCCAAGACTCACCACTTTGTTTGCGGCTCCGAGTTTAATGGCTTCCTTGGGCATACCGAAAACCACGCAGCTTTTTTCATCCTGTGCAATGGTTCGGGCACCGGCCTCTTTCATCTTCAGCAATCCCGCAGCGCCGTCCGATCCCATGCCGGTCAGGATAATACCCACAGCGTTTGCACCCGCATAATTGGCCACCGATTTAAATAAAACATCCGCAGCAGGCCGTTGATGGTGCACAAGCGGCCCTTTTTTTACCTGAACATAATATCTTGCACCGCTTCTTTTCAGCAGCATATGAAAATTTCCCGGGGCCAGCAGAGCCTGGCCGTTTGCAACCGAATCCCCATCAGCGGCCTCTTTAACCGTTATCTGGGAAAGGGAATCCAGCCGTTCTGCAAAAGAGGTGGTGAAATTGGCCGGCATGTGCTGAACGATAACAATTCCAGGTGAATTGAGAGGCATAGCCGTAAGAATCCTCTTGATAGCTTCGGTCCCGCCGGTTGAAGCGCCTATGGCGATTATTTTGTGGGTGGAAGCGGTCAGGGCGCGTGACAGGGGTGCTGATTTTAGTATTTCGGGTTTATTATCTGATTTGATTTGATCTTTAACATTCACCTTGGCGATGGCCCTGATTTTATCAGCCAGTTGAACACTCATATCTCCGACAGAGTAGGCGGCGGAAGGCTTGGAAATTACCTCAATCGCCCCAATGTCAAGGGCTTCCATGGCCATTTTGCCTCCTTTAGGTGTAAGAGAGCTGACAATTATCACCGGAAGCGGATAATATTTCATGAGTTTTTTAAGGAATGTCAGCCCATCCATTCGGGGCATTTCGATATCCAGCGTAATGACATCCGGTTTAAATTTAACG
>JAFDHQ010000142.1 GCA_019308685.1 Deltaproteobacteria bacterium | reverse complement strand
TACCCGCAGATTTCAGCATAAATTCTGGCGCCTCTTTTTACTGCAGCCTCGAGCGTTTCCAGTATAAGAATTCCGCATCCTTCACCCACGATAAAACCATCACGGTCACGGTCAAAGGGGCGGGATGCTTTTTCAGGCTCGTGGTTCCGGACAGAAAGGGCTTTCATAGCATTGAAACCGGCAATGCAGGTAGGTGTGATAACAGACTCCACTCCACCGGTTATCATGGCATCGCCATCGCCTCTCTTAATGATTTTGAATGCATCCCCGACCGCATGTGTTCCTGAAGCACACGCGGTGGCTATGGATGAATTGGGCCCCTTGGCACCTAAATAGATAGAAATCATTCCCGGAGCCATATTCCCGATCATCATGGGAATAAAAAACGGCGTTACCCGTTTGGGTCCTTTTTTTTTTAATATCTCAGCGGTATGTTCGAGTATCTGAAGTCCGCCCAAACCGCATCCGGTGAGAACACCGATCCTGTCTTGGTTAGCACTGTCTATAATTAACCCTGAATCTTCCAGTGCCATTCGGGATGCCGCAACAGCATAGGCTATAAACGATTGAATGCGTTTTGCTTCTTTTTTAGGAAGGAAATCATCCGGATGAAAATCCTTGACTTCTCCGGCAATTTGAGTATCAAATTCGGATGCATCGAACCGGGTTATCTCGCCGATTCCCGATTTGCCTTCACACAGTGCCGTCCAGGTCTCTTCAACGCCGATACCCAGTGGCGTTACAAGCCCCAAACCCGTAATAACGACCCGCCGGTCCAAAAAAGTCTTGGTATCAACCATAATTGTATCGTCCCGAAAATTTTATCCCGCCATAAGCAGGATCCAAGTCACAAGTCTTTTAATGGCCATCTGTTTATTGAACACTAAATTTTTCAATTGGGCCTGCCCGATCGGGCCTTGCAATGGCAGGCGGCGTCAAGTTCCAATGGGATCTGTCTGCTCCGTTAACGGATACCGATTTTTAAATCCACCGGATACGCCGGAATTTCGATTTTATTAATGTGCATCAATATAATCGAAAGCGTCTTTGACCGTCACCAATTTCTCTGCTTCTTCATCGGGAATTTCGATATCAAACTCCTCTTCCATGGACATGATCAATTCCACAAGGTCGAGAGAATCTGCACCAAGGTCATCCACAAAGGACGCCTCCGGCACGATTTCTTCAAGATCAACACTCAGCTTCTCCGCAATTATCTTTTTTACTTTATCCTCAATGGACATTCTCTTTACCCCCTTTTATATGTACATTCCACCACTGACATGGATTATTTGGCCGGTTATGTAAGATGCACTCTCAGAAGCCAGAAAAGCAACAACGGCAGCAACATCTTCAGGTTGCCCCGCTCGTCCCAACGGGACCTGGTCCAGCATTGCATTCCTTGCCTTTTCTGAAAGTAACGCAGTCATATCCGTTTCTATGAAACCCGGAGCGATTGCATTGACGGTAATGCCACGCGGAGCCAGTTCTTTAGCAGCTGTTTTTGTGAGTCCAATTAAACCTGCCTTTGATGCCGAATAATTTGCCTGTCCCGCATTCCCGGTCACGCCCACAACCGACGCCATATTAATAATACGTCCACTACGCTGCTTCATCATGGCTTTTGCAGCAATCCTCGTGCAGGTAAATGCCCCTTTTAAATTAATATTTAAAACCACATCCCAGTCCGTTTCCTTCATACGAACCAAAAGACCGTCTTTGGTGATACCGGCGTTATTTACGAGAACATCTATCCGGCCGGATTTATTTAATATTTCTTCGAAAAAGCTTACCACTTCTTTTTCTTCGGCAATGTTAACACTGGCGCTAACTGCCGAACCTCCGGCATCGGCTACGAGTTTCTCAGTTTCGGCAGCAGCGACAGCTTCAGCATCCGGATCACTCGGAGAAAAATAATTAAAATAGATACGGGTGTCCGGTGATGCCAGCGATATACAAATAGCCCTACCAATACCTCTCGAACCGCCCGTAACCACAACAGTACGTTGTTCTTGTTCGGTCATGATTACCTCGCAAACAGTATGTCTGCAACCCGATCCATGTCATTTATGACATTTAGACTGCTGCAAACCAGTTGGTTATAAGAATTTGTTTCCATAAAATCATGGGCCGCCTTTTGATCAAATACACCGGAACCCATCAGGATGTTCAGCGCGTTCCGGGAAACAAGTTGTGCAACTTCATCGGCAAAAATCCTGCACATGGCTTTAACCTTTTCGGCTTCCGGGTCACCGGCTTTTGAAAGGGCCACGGCCTTACGCGCCAGGCTGGCCCCAATCTCCACATGGGTCATCATATCGGCCAGGGAAAACATGACGTGTTGCTTCCGCATCAGCCGGTTGTCGTGAACCAACATAATGGTATTATTTAAAATACCGGCCGATAGCCCGTAAAACCGACATCCGGCATCGTTTACATCGCTATCCATTTTTCCCATTTCCCGGCAGATGGCGTTATAAAATTCGCCTTTGGTTTTACGCGTCTCTTTCCAGCGGAATGTGCTGATAATATTCTGCTGAATTTCGCTGGTCCCTTCATAGATACAGGTGATCTTCACATCCCGCTTGATCTTCTCCACTTCAAACTCGGTCATATACCCATAACCGCCCAGAGCCTGGATCGCATCGTCCGCGGCCTTGTTGGCAGACTCGGTAGCAAACAGTTTGCTAATAGAACCTTCCACATGAAGGTCATATTCGCCAGAGTCGATCCTGAGAGCAATTTCGTCCATATAGGCGGTTGCGGCCTCTAACCTTACGGCATGGGGAACGACCAGCTTGTGAGTGTATCCCTGTTTTTCTGAAAGCGGAGATCCGAATTGAATCCGCTCTTTAGCATACGGAATCACGATCTCAAGAGCCGCTTCACAAGGCCCCAGGGCCATGGCGGCAACCATCAGCCGGGTATATCCAAAAACTTTATTGGCTTGTTTCATTCCCTTACCGGGAACCAAGCCAATGAGATTTTCAGCCGGAACAAAAACATCCGTAAAAGACAGTGGAGATGTGTTTGAAGCCCGGATACCGTGCTTATCCTCACCCTTGCCCTGATCAAAGCCGGGTGTCCCCTTTTCCACGATAAAAAATGCAGGGCCCTCCGGTGTTTTGGCCAGCAGGGTTATGAAGTCGGCATATCCTCCGGTAGATATAAACTGCTTGGTCCCGTTAATGGTATATCCTGTTACTTCCCCGGAATCATTGGTTACCGGTTCCGCTTTGGTCTTAAGTGACGCAAGGTTGCTGCCGGCTCCCGGTTCGGTCACGGCATAGGCCACAAGAGAATTTCCCTCGGCAATGGCACCGAGCCATTTTGCTTTCTGTTCTTCGGTACCCCCCACAATTATCGGGTCTGCACCCAGCTGGATGGCAAAAAAAGCCGTGCCGATCCCCAAGCAAATCTTACACATTTCACGAATCACCGCGCAACAGTCTCTGGTACCGCCTCCTATTCCGCCATAATCTTCAGAGATAAAAAGGAGCTGCAGACCAATGTCAGGTCCCATAATTTCGCGGATTGTCTCTTCCGGGAAAACTTCATTTTTGTCATATTCAAGGATTTTTTCACGGGTTAAAAGACGGGTCTTTAGCTGTCTAACCGTATCTATAACCATCTGTTTCGACTCGGAATCCAACCCTCTTATCACAGGGTCTGCTTTGTTTGTATGTAAGGTCATCTAATCTTTTCCTCTAACTTTTTTAGTTATGAAATCGTAAAAAGTTTTTTTCGAAGGATATGCTACATTTTTGAAGTGAGAAAAAACGACTTTTTACAAAACCGTCATTATTCGGTTTCAATTACAGCACGGCCCTTGTAAGTACCGCAATTGGAGCATGCATGGTGAGAAAGCATTGCATCCCCGCATTGAAGACAATGGTTTTTATTGGGAACTGCAACTTTCTGGTGAATTCGTCGTTTATTCCGCTTTGACTTAGATTTCTTACGTTTTGGTACGGCCATTAGTAATTCTACCTCTTAACTATTTGACTATACTATATATATTTTATAGTACTTCTGTTATGGTTAGAAATTGCGATTGTAGTAATTTAAACACAAAGGATTGTCAAGGGTTTTCATGAACATTTTTTTTATTTTGTTTCTATGCCTGACCGTTACGGTTTCTAAGCTATAAAAGGAGTTATATGTTTTTTATCTGTTTGTTATTATTATTGTTTTATTCTCAAACCCGTCTCATCCCTGTTTCTATCGAAAAAATCAGGCGGTCTGAAAAATTATTCAATTTTCAAACGTAATCGTATAGGCTAAAATATTTTTAATCTGCTTTACTTATTACTAATACTCATTTTGTTACTATAAGTAAAATTCGTGTTCTTAAAAAAATTATCTTGAAATTTGAGGGATCAGTTTTATCTCAGGGGAATCGCATTTGTTTTCGGTGCAGCGTAGCGAAGTCGTGGAGTGTTCCCCCTATAATGAAATTCAAATGCGTTTGCTCTGAGTTTTATCTTGACTCGCCTTCCATATTTATGTATCTAAAAGCTAAAATCCATTGAGGGATCGTCTAGTGGCAGGACGACGGGTTCTGGCCCCGTTAACCCAGGTTCGAATCCTGGTCCCTCAGCCAAAAAACAATGGGTTATGATATGATTTCATAGCCCTTTTTTTCTAACCTTTTTTAAATTCAAAAAAAACCAAATTCCAACCCCTTGATGAATTTGAGCTTATATAAATTCATTTTCTTTGAATCATGGCAACGGATATCAAAAGGTTCATTCAGGTATACACCGGAGACGGTAAGGGAAAAACAACCGCCGCTTTAGGCCTTTCCATCAGAGCTGCGGGTCATGGACTGAAAACATACATCGGCCAGTTCATGAAGGGGCAGCACTATGGCGAACTCACGGCATTGCGTGATAACCCTTTTATCACCATTGAGCAATATGGGGACGTTGAGTGTATTCATCGTAATCAAGTCACTCAAAAGCATATGGACCAGGCGGAACAGGGACTTATCAAGGCTCGTGACGCCATGCTCTCAGGACAATATGACATGGTTATACTGGATGAAATCAACGTGACCATCTGGTTTGGCCTGCTTACCGTAAAACAGGTTCTGGCATTTTTGGACCAGCGGCCTCAACGCGTGGAGATTATCCTTACCGGACGCTATGCACCGCAAGAGTTCATCGAATATGCCGACCTGGTTAGCGAGATAAAAGAAGTGAAACATTATTATAATAATCAGGGCATTTTAGCAAGAGATGGGATCGAACGATAAGGGGCCGTTACCGGCTGACCCCTTATCCTTTCTCAAACACAATCCCCGCATACCCCACAAAACTGTCTCCCGGACTTTTATCATAACTGGTTGCATATGCAATCGCTTCAGCTTTGTCAGCCCCGAGTTGTTTTGCAGCAACAATTGCAGTTGCAGCCGCACCGCTGCAACAGGCGTTCTGGTTTTCCAGCGCCTCTGTGATAACCTTATCCGGATCCATAGCCAGCATGGCATCAATAATCCTGCGATCGTTCTCATTGCGCACCCAGTCCAAGGCCGCCTGCCCCGTGCCGTGGGTTACAAACCCGTAGTTCATGCCGTAATGGGTGAGGTCGGTCGAACCGATAACTTTAACTCGCAACCCCAGACGGTTTGAAATGTCGGCCACAGCCTTTCCGATTTCAAGCGATTGTTGCGTGGGCGGCACGCCCATGGGAACGATTTTTGTGTCCTCAAAAAAGTATTTAATAAAAGGGAGCTGAAGTTCGATGGTATTGTCCTGGGTATAGTATTCAGCCGTTTCAATCTGAAATGAAAATTGTTCGACAAGTTCGCCGGCAAGCGACGTTTCGATTTCTATGTCACCAAAAGGAGTTTCCCATGCACCGCCGGTCATAATATATGAGGGGGAGCCAGGATGAAGATGCATCCCGAAAATGACAAAAACATCCGGAGGCTTTTCATCTTTAAGGCAATGAATGACATTACAGGCGATACTTCCTGAAAAATACCATCCGGCATGGGGAACTATGCCTCCGGTTAGGGACCTCTTTGCGATGGTCTTTGTAGAGTACTCTTTTAGAAAACCTTGAATCTCTTTCTCGCAGTCGGCCGCATTGCCCGGGTACCAGCTTCCCGAGAAAATAGACTTTCTCACTTTCATTCCAAACACCTCCTTTTTGATGAACTCGTAAAAAGTCCGATTTAGACGGTTTCGTAAAAAGTTCAAATTCAAGGCGTGCAAATTTTGTAATCATGAGGCGTACTTTTCGTACGTTGAATGATTGCGAAATTCAGTACAACACAGAAGTTGAACTTTTTACGATACCGTCAAGGTTAATTTGCCACATACGGCTAAATAAGTCCAACCTAAAATCTGCATTAACTTTTTTCGAAAGAGATATAGCGGAGAAAATCATAGAGCGAATGTTAATCCGATTGTAAGAAATAACGCCTTGACATAAAAGGGATTCGTTTAGTAATTTATAATTTATTGACTGTCAAAGAAGCGGAATTTTAAAAACAAACAAAAATTTATCAGGGTTAGTGCCCGAACGAAAGATAGGATTTTTCGTTAAGATCAAGGGCAAATCTGCAGGATAGCAGATTTGGACAGCTATCAAGCTGCCCGCAAGGGCGAGGGGCATGGATGCCCCGAGTCAACACGAAAATTTTAACCACAGACATACATTGAGTATTTCGAGGATTAACCCGCCAAAGGTCGGTGGCGGGTTAAAATTTGAGTCTGACCCCAGAGGAATAGGCTTCGCATTCCACAGGGCAAGCGCAGATATTGGCGGAAAAGACAGTTTTCGTTCAGGCACGAATTAGGAGTTGTTGATGCGTTCGGGCAAAATATTTTCCACAAACATTGACGTCAGATTCAGCGATCTTGATGCCCTGGGGCATGTTAACAATGCTGTATTCTTTACCTATTTTGAAGAGGGGCGAAAAAAATTCTCACAAAAATATTTCGAGGTTTCGAACCCTTCTGATTTCAGGTTTATCATGGCGCATACTCGCTGCAATTATCTTAAACCGTTACTGTTCGTTGACAAGGTAACCCTTCATATGTGGGTCAAGGATATCGGCACCAAAAGTTTTGCTTTCGAATATAAACTCGTCCATCAGTCAGACCCATCCATCGTATATGCAACCGGAGAATCGGTCCAAGTCTGTTACGATTACAGAAAAAATCAATCCATATTCGTTTCAGACGAAATCAGAGAAAAATTAACCGCGTATCTTAAACCTTAAAAAATTTTATTTTTCATGCCGCAGTTATGAGGATACTTTCGAAAAACGGTATTCAGATCTCTTCCAATAGGCATTTTCCTTGACAGACATAAAAAGTGGTGTTAACAGATTTCCAAGATTACAGGCACGTAGCTCAGGGGGAGAGCGCTACCTTGACACGGTAGAG
>JAFDHQ010000013.1 GCA_019308685.1 Deltaproteobacteria bacterium | reverse complement strand
TTTAATCATCTCTTCGGCTAAATTCATGTTTTCTTCCAGGTTGCAGAACGCCATTTCCGGTTCCACCATCCAGAATTCGGCAACATGTCGGCTGGTGTGAGAATTTTCAGCCCTGAACGTAGGGCCGAAAGTGTAAACATCACCCAATGCCAGGGCAAACATCTCGGCGGACAACTGACCGGAGACCGTTAAATTTGCCTCGGTGCCAAAAAAATCCTGTGTATCATCGGCTGTTCTGTTTTGTTTTGCCAAATTTTCAAGAGCCAGGGTGGTTACCCGAAATAATTCACCGGCGCCTTCACAATCGGAACCGGTTATAATCGGAGAATGAATATATTTAAACCCCCTGTCTCTGAAGAATTTATGGATGGCGTATGAAAGTTCGGATCTTATCCTAAATATGGCGCCATATTTATTGGTTCTGGGTCTCAGATGGGCAATAGTTCTTAAAAACTCGTCGGTGTGGCGCTTTTTTTGCAGAGGATATGAATCCGGTGCGAGACTGACAATCTCAACGCGATTCGCTTGAATCTCCCATTTTTGTCCGGCACCCTTGGATTCCACCAGATCACCGGTGATAATTACCGCTGATCCGGTTGAAAGCCTTGCGATTTCCGGGTAATTGGGTAAAGAGCTGTCGGCAATGATCTGAACGTTTTTAAGACAGGATCCATCATTGACTTCAATAAAAGAAAAACCTTTTGAATCACGACGGGTTCGAACCCACCCCTTTATAAGAACGTTATTAACGGGGAGCTCTGACGTTAATAGGTGCACTATTTTGATACGTTTCATAGAGAATATCCTTTTCAGACGTCGCCCGAAAATTTTCAAGACATATTCGGGTTTGGGGTTAATTACTGAAAAATAACAACAAAACGTTTTTCACAAAATATCTTTGACCAAAAAGAAGGCTCTTTTTTGATAATTGATAATGAGTTCTGAATTTATAATTTTACAGGAATATTATAGAGTTGATTTCCTCGCTGTAAAACGATTACAAGGGATTTTTTTAGCCGGTTTTTAATAATAGCCTTCTCAAAGTCTTTAATGTTTTTAATGGTCATATCGTCTATTTGTCGTATAACGTCTCCGGGTCTTGCGCCGATATTAGCAAGGTAAGATTGGCGATTCAGATTTGAAATCAGTACGCCTTGTTTTGCCATGGCTTTGTATTTGTAACGGTTTTTCGCCGAAAGATTTTCAACGGAAATACCCAGGAGCTCATAAGCGAGATCCAGAGCCAGTTCTTTCGGGAATATCGATGTCTTAACCGAAACCGTTTTGATTTTACCGTTTCGCCAGATTGTGATATCGATTTTTTCTCCGGCTGAATGAGCAATCATCGCTCTATGGAAATCTTTTTCAGAAGTGATATCTCGGTTTTTAAACGAAAGAATGATGTCGCCGTCACGGATTCCGGCTTTGCTGGCAGGGCCGGATTTTTCAGCTTTTTTGACCAAAACGCCCCGGATAGACGATGCTTTTAGATAGCGTGCAAGGTCTGCATCAATATCCTGTACGGTGATACCGATCCATGCCGGTATCACCTCTCCGTATCTTATTAGGTCGGAGACAATTCGCTTAGCGGTATTTATGGGTATGGCAAAGCCTATGCCCTGAGCTTTGGCATATATGGCGGTATTTATACCGATAAGTTCTCCGTTTATATTCAACAACGGTCCACCGCTATTGCCCGGATTGATTGAGGCGTCGGTCTGTATAAAATCATGGTAGACCATGTCATCCGTTCTTACACTCCTGTTTGTAGCGCTGATAACACCGGTGGTTACGGTATTCGAAAAACCGAAAGGGTTGCCGATGGCGATTACCGTTTCACCGATCATCAGATTGCTGGAATCGCCCATGGTAATGTCGGGCAGGGGTTTTGGGGAAGAAATACGCAGTACCGCCAGATCTGAGTCGGGATCCGCCCCCACAATCTGTGCTTTGAATTCTCGTCCGTCTTTAAGACCGACCGTAATGGTTTTGCTTTTTAAAATCACGTGTTGATTGGTTAGGATAAAGCCACGTTTTCCATCAATAATGACTCCGGAGCCCAGACTGGATCGTTTGTATCGGCGGTTAAATCCGGGGTCAAAGAAGTCATTAAAAAAATTTTCGAAAGAAGGATCCATTCCGAATCCGGAAAAAGGATTACTCCGCTTGCGAACCTCAAACTCTGAACTTATGTTAACGACAACCGGACTGACTTTTTTAACGGCCATTACAACGGGGCTTTCCCGTGGGTTTTCGGCGGCAGGGTTGTCTGTGGGGTTAACAAAAAGCATAATAGGAAAAATAAGAACCGCAACCAATGAAACGATAAGTTTATTATTATTTGGTGATTTTATCTTTGGCATTTTAGACATATTTATAATAATATAGGTTTACGCCATTTAATGGCGTTTCTTTATCAATTGAACGGTCAGTTGTCCATTCCAAAATTTTTAACGGTTAAATGAAAATCGTTAAAAATTTAGGTAAAAAATAATACATATATCATGAGCATGACAACCATTCAAGATATCTTGCCGCTGGTCGAGCAACCCAGCCGTTATTTAGGCTCGGAGATAAACACGATTAAAAAAGATCATCACGATGTCAAACTATGTTTTGCTCTTGCTTTTCCGGACCTCTATGAAATTGGCACATCGCATTTTGGTCTTCAGATCCTTTATCACATTCTTAACCGACACCCTGAGATAGCGGCTGAACGGGTTTTTGCTCCTGGGGTCGACATGGAAATTCGGCTCAGATTATCCGGGATTCCGATGATGTCCCTGGAATCTCATAAACCCCTTGACCGGTTTGATATCATCGGTTTCAGTCTGCTTTATGAACTTAATTATACCAATATACTTACCATGCTGGAATTGGCGCATATCCCTTTTTTTACAAAACAAAGAGACGATACACACCCTTTTATTATTGCCGGCGGTCCCTGCACCTGTAATCCGGAGCCGGTTGCAGATTTTTTTGATGCGGTTGTGGTGGGAGACGGGGAAAACGTTATTATGGAAATGTCCCGCGCCTGGCTGAATTGGAAAGCGAGCGGCAAGAGCGATAAGAAAACACTACTGAGAAACTGGTCCCAAATAGAAGGCGTCTATATCCCTTTGTTTTTTAAACCCAAATATGATGAAAATGGTTTTCAGTCCCTTGTACCCGAATTTTCAGACGGTCATACGGTAAAAAGAGCAATTGTTAATGATTTTGACCGTGCGGCTTTTCCGGATGCCCCTATAATTCCTTTCGGAAAACCCGTACATGATCGTCTTCGGATTGAAGTGTCGCGGGGATGCACACGAGGCTGCCGATTCTGTCAGGCTGGAATGATATATCGCCCCGTACGTGAACGATCCTTAGAGACCCTGTTGTCTCTTTCTGATGATTGTATTGCGTCAACCGGTTATGGGGACATGTCTCTTTTATCCTTAAGCACAGGGGATTACGAATGTATATTTCCCCTCATGGAACGTCTGATGGATCGTTATAAGTCCCGCCGTATTGCAGTTTCGTTACCTTCACTGCGTGTCGGCACATTAACAACGGAGCTCATGCAGCTTATCAAAAAGGTTAGAAAGACGGGTTTTACCATAGCACCGGAAGCCGGCAGTCAGCGGCTCCGGGATGTTATAAACAAAAACATTGCGGAAGAAGAGATTGAAAATACAGTTAAAAGTGCATTCAGCCTTGGATGGCAGGTGATAAAACTCTATTTTATGATCGGTCTTCCCACCGAAACCGATGATGATTTGCGGGCGATTGTTGATCTTGTAAAAAAAATGCATAAAATCAAAGGACCTAAGGGTCGAAAAGGTAAACTCAATGTCAGCGTGGCAACATTTATTCCAAAACCCCACACCCCGTTTCAATGGGCGTCTCAGATTTCTTTAGACGATTCAAAGCAGAAGATACGATGGTTAAAAAAGAACCTTAAAATGCCCGGAGTTCAGTTTAAATGGCAGAATCCTGAAGTCAGCATTCTTGAAGGATTGTGGGCTCGTGGTGACAGACGCCTTAGCCGATTACTTATGAACGCATATAAAAAAGGATGTAAATTTGACGGCTGGAGCGATAAGTTTAACTATCAATTATGGCACGCAGCGTTATGCGACGAGGGAGTGGATATCGATTTCTATACAACCCGTGTCAGGGATACGGCAGAGCCGTTGCCGTGGGATTATATCGATACAAAAGTTACAAAAGATTTTTTAAAAAACGAATTAAAAAAATCCGAGAAAGGCGAGCATACCCTTGATTGTCGCGCTGGCGACTGTAATCATTGCGGTGTATGTGACTTTAAAATTATTAAGCCAGAGGTATTTGAAAACTGTGAAATAGAAAGCACAAAAAATACTTTTGCAGACCCTGTTAAAGAAACGTTTTATAAAAAGCTGAAAATATCCTTTTCCAAAAGGGGGCCGGCCAAGTATTTCGGGCACCTTGAACTGGTAAAAATTTTCTTGCGTGCCATCAGTCGTGCAGGAATACCGATTAAATTTTCAGAAGGTTTTCATCCAAAGCCGAAAATTTCATTTGAAGATCCGCTTCCGGTGGGTTTGGAAAGTTTAAACGAAAAATTTTATTTATTATTACGCGGAGATTTTAAACCACAATGTATTGTGGATTCTTTAAACAAACATCTTCCAAAAGGTCTAAGTGTTTTTAACTGTCAGCTTGTTTCGTCAAAGGCTGTTTCTAAAGAGTTACCGGCAGCAACCTATCTTGTGACAAAAAAAGATGGTATTTTTAATGAGAAAGACTTAGACTGTTTTTTGAAAGACCGAGAAGTCATTGTTACGCGAACCGGACCAAAACGGAAGACAAAAAAGATAGATTTAAAAAAGATGGTTTTAAAAATAGAGCGACCTGCTCCAAACAGGCTGAAGATGACACTTAGAACCGAACCGGGCAAAACGGTGAGACCGTTTGAGGTTATGGAAAAAATATTCTGTATGACCGTTCAAGAAATAAAACAGACCACTATTGTCAAATTGTAAATTTTACTTTTTGATGAAATGGATAGCTGGACTTATTGTACGGCGGAACAAAAAAAAGATGTATAAAAAGATAGTCATAAACCAAGCAGAACATGAAACCCGGGTCGCTCTTCTCGAAGACGGGAATATCGTGGAACTTTTTATTGAACGCGGAGACGTTTCAGATATTGCCGGGAACATTTACAAAGGCAAGGTGCAGCGGGTTCTACCGGGTATGCAGGCCGCCTTTGTAGATATAGGGCTTAAGCAGGCGGCTTTTATATATGTGCGTGATATAACCGGTGCAAGATATGGTGAAATTGAGAACCTCCTGATAGAAAGGGATATGGATGAAAATAATTTCATTAATATGAATGAGGCCGGTCCTTTCTCTTTCATGATGAACCAGGAAAACAATATAGAGGAATTGATTACGGAAGGTCAGGATATAATGGTTCAGGCGGCCAAAGCGCCGTTAGGTTCTAAGGGGGCTCGAGTAACTACGAATATATCTCTTCCCGGCCGTTTTATCGTGCTAATGCCGACATCTGACCATATTGGAGTATCCCGGCGAATCGAAGATGAAACCGAACGGAAACGATTAAAGGAAATCGTTGATTCTTCACGCAAGGACCGTTTCGGGTATATTATAAGAACCGCTGCGGAAGATATCCGGAAAGAGAAAATTGCTTATGAAATGGGGTTTTTGAAAAATTTGTGGGAAAACATACAGAAAAAATACCAGACCGCTCCGGCCCCGTCTCTTTTACATAAAGAAGTTGCAATAACCCTTCGAGCCGTAAGGGATTTGCTCATTCACGAGGCTGAAAAACTGATCATCGATTCCCGTTCCGGTTATGAATCTATTCTTTTGTTTCTTGATTCTTTTGTTCCCAGTTTAAAAGATTCGGTAGAGTTTTATGAGGATATAGAACCGATTTTTGATGCCTACAATTTAGAAGGTGACATCTCACGGGCTTTAAAAAAGAAAGTATGGCTAAAATCCGGAGGTTACATCGTGATAGAACATACCGAGGCGCTTAACGCAATCGACGTAAACACCGGACGCTTTGTCGGCAAGTACAACCTGGAAGAAACAATCTTAAAGACCAATCTAGAGGCCGTAAAGGAGATCGCCTATCAAATCCGTCTTCGGGATATTGGCGGTATTATAATTATCGATTTTATTGATATGGAAAAAAAATCCAATCAGGAGAAAGTGTTTAATGCGCTAAAGGAGGCCCTTATGAAGGATAGGAGCAAAACCCATATCCTTCCCATATCCGAGATGGGCCTGATACAGATGACCCGGAAGCGGATCAGGAAGCCCCTTACCCGAATTTTATGTGAGCCGTGCTTTTATTGCGAAGGGGAAGGGTATCTCATATCAAGGCAGACAATATGTTATAATATATACCGGGAGATACTTAGTGAATCACGAGACATGATGGGCGTCAAGGTGAGTTTGAGAGTAAATCCCGAAATTGCCGAACTGCTTCATGGCGAGGAAAACCATCTTATCTTATCACTGGAAAGAATGATTGGAAAACAGATTGTAATATATCCCGATTCACACCTTCATATGGAAGAATTTGATGTTTTAGAAATTTTAAAAGAGTAATAGGCGTTGGATAATTTCATGTTTTTTTGGGTCTTGACAACATAAAAAGGTTGTGATTACATAATACATTTTTGAAATTAATATAATTCAGTCCATTTGATCGGCAGTAAAAGGCTTTAGTTCTTTTTGGGTAAATATCCGGCCGGTTATTAGAATAAGGGTTTTAAATTATGAAAAGAACGTATCAACCGAGCAGAATAAAACGTGCGCGAACACACGGGTTTTTAAAAAGAATGTCAACCAAACAGGGGAGAAAGATTATTAACCGGCGAAGATCCAAAGGGAGAGCCCGTTTATCGGTATAATAAACATCGTTTTTGATATATATAAAACAATAAATGCATAAATAGCAATAGGTTGCAGAGGACAACGCTTTTTGCGCTTTTATTTTACCAAGGCAGACAGAATTCTAAAACGCTCCGAGTTTCTCGAAATATCAAATTTCGGCAAGAAAACTCAAAACAGACATTTTGTGGCTATATTTTCTCCGGGTAGATATCAAAGAACGCGCCTTGGTGTGACGGTAGCGAGAAAGGTTGGAAACGCAACAACACGCAACAGGATTAAACGGTTTTCTCGCGAAAGTTTTCGGCTAAACAGGCACAGTATTACAGGTTATTGGGATATAAATATCATAGCAAAAAAAAAGGCCTCCGAACTTACATCGAAACAAGCTTTTTTTTCCCTGCAAAACATTTTTAACTGCATATCAAGGAGTCAGGGCAATTAATAAAATATTCCTGATAATTCCCTTGTTTTTGATAAGGGCATATCAATTAATATTGTCCCCGGTTTTATCTCCTTCATGTCGTTTTTATCCAACCTGTTCTGAATATGCCTATCAGGCTATTTTGCGTTATGGACTACTCAAAGGGTTTTTTCTTGCCTTAAAGAGAATTTTAAAGTGCCATCCCTTTAATCCGGGGGGAATCGATTCTGTTCCTTAAAGCGCAACATCCTATAACCTTGATAGAACAGTATCGGCACAAATGATGCCGGTTCCAGATGGGAACTTATATGTTCGTCTTCTATCACTCCCTCAAAAATGTTTGCTCCTCTGTGTTTAACCTTTTGAAAATATTTATATTTGACTGATCAGAATATATTTTTGGCTATTTTTTAATATTGGAGAAGAAAATGGATCAGGCTCGACTCGTTATTGCCATAGCCCTTTCCCTACTTGTTTTTATCGTATGGAATTTTTTCTTTGTTAAAAAGAAAGTGAACCCACCGCCCAAACAGGCTCAGCAAAAAGAGCAAACAAAAGACAAAAAATTGGAGATATTAACAAAAGAGCAGAATACAGCGGAAAAATTACCTTCGATAGACAAGGTACCTGCTCTGCCCGTTAAGCCATCGAGAACCGTCACGGTAAAAACGCCGTTATACAAGATTCAAATTTCTGAAAAGGGAGCTGTGTTCAAAAGTGTTGTCCTTAATAATTACCGGGAAATCATAGATGCTGATTCACCGTTACTGGAAATGATATCTCCGGACATATCCGGCGGAACAATCCGACTGGGATTCGCCGGTAATAGCCTTACGGGTCTCGATGATGCGATCTTTTTAGCAGGGGTTGAAGAGGATTCCGTTGATATCATCGATAAACCAAAAGAGATCTCTTTTGTTTGGACATCTCCTCAGGGCATGGTTGTTGAAAAGAAATTTTTATTTTCACCCGAAACCTATATGATTGATTTTGGCGTGACCATCAAGAACCTTTCCAGCAAGACCCTTCGGGACAACCTCACCCTTACTTTAGTGAGAAAGGAAGAAGAAAAAAAGAGCAGGTATGGTTTTACGGGTCCGAGTGCGCTGATCAATAATAAGCTCAAACAGATTAAGACAAAGAAAATAAAGGATCAAAGCCTATATACGGGAAATATAAAATGGGTGGCGGTTCAAAACCGTTATTTTATGTCCGCCATCATACCTGATGAGACGACAGATGCCGGCATGCAGCTTTACGTGGATAACAAAATACTTCAAAATCGTTATGTGGGGCCCGAGAGCGTGATCGAATCCGGTACGAAACATGTATTTAAGTACAAACTGTTTTTCGGGCCAAAGAGTATGAAGATTTTAAACCGTATTGATTTCGACCTAGTTAAGGCCGTTCATTTCGGTATGTTTGATATCATCGCCAAACCGTGTGTTTGGATAATGAATTTTATATATGATCATTTTATTCCGAATTATGGAATTGCTATTATCATTTTGACACTATTTACCAAGATTATTCTTTGGCCCCTCGGTAATAAAAGCTATAAATCCATGGCTGAAATGAAAAAAATCCAACCGCTTATGGCGGAGATTAAGGAAAAATATAAAGATGACAAGAAAAGAATGAATGAAGAGATGATGGGGCTGTATAAAACATACAAAGTCAATCCCATGGGTGGATGTCTTCCCATGGTCGCCCAGATTCCCATATTCTTTGCGCTTTATCGAATGTTATACGAAGCCATAGAATTAAGGCACGCGCCATTTTTCTGGTGGATTAATGATTTGTCCGCTCCGGATCGCCTTTTCAGATTTGATGTTTCTATTCCATTCATGCAACCGCCGTACGGCATCCCGGTTTTAACCATCATTATGGGGGCATCCATGTTTATACAGCAGAAAATGTCGCCACCCATGGGTGATCCCGCTCAAGCCAAAATGATGATGTTGATGCCGTTAGTCTTTACGGTTATGTTTATCAATTTTTCGTCGGGACTGGTTTTATACTGGCTTGTAAATAATGTAATATCAATGGCTCAACAGTACTATATTCAAAAGAAAAAAGTTTAATCACGGAGGTTATATGATGTCGCATTGTGTGGAATTTGAGGATAAAAATGTTGAAATGGCTGTCAGGAAAGCCTGTGAAGAACTAAATATACCCCGGGAAAAACTTAAACATGATGTTATTTCTTATGGTTCGACCGGAATTTTTGGACTGGTTGGGACTAAGAAAGCACGAATTCGCGTTACGCTACCGGTACCGTCGCCGAAAATTGATTTTGAAACAACAGATGAAGAGGAGCAAAGTGAACGTTCATATGAAAAACCGATAGAAAGCGTGGATGAACAGATAGAAAAATCACATGATGAAGATCGGGATATCCATGTTACCGATGATCCTATGGATCTTGGGCGGGAAGCATTGCAAAAAATAATCGATTTAATAACAACAGACGCCACAATATCGATTGAGCAGCATTCTAATAGAATTGTTTTTAATGTGAGTGGAGGTAACTCTGCTGTTCTTATTGGGAAACGCGGGCAAACCCTTGAAGCAATTCAATATCTCGTGGAAAAAATTGTCAACAAAAACAGAAAAGGACGGGTCGGTATTCATATTGATGTGGAAGGCTATCTCGAAAAGAGGCGAATGAGCCTTCAAAGGCTGGCTGTAAGGATGGCGGAAAAGGTGAAAAGCACTGGAAAACCTTCAGCAATCGGTCAAATGAATGCTCATGATCGAAGAATTGTGCATATCGCCTTGCAAGATGACAACAAGGTTAGGACGCAGAGCAAGGGGGAAGGTTTTTTAAAGAAGCTTGTCATATTTCCCAAAAAAAATTTTTCCCGCAAGCAAAGATGAAGTTCAGGCCTTGGCAGTAAATGACATAATGGAGGAATAGCTCCGGTGAAATTAAAAAATAAATGAAAACAGTTAGCAAAATGTTTCATCGAATAAAAATCATGGGTGAACTTGCCTGGAAAATTTAAAAAAAGGTTTTTTTGAAAACTTAAATATTTTACTTCCGATTTAACCCCCAACATTCCAAAAATCCATTTCGGCATATCGATTGCAAAACAGGGCGGCGTTAAAATAAAAGTGCTTTTAACTGGTTATGGGAATTCTGAGACGAATTCTTGGTATGGGTTGAATCATCATAAAGGGGTGTTTCAAAGGAATGGTAAAGTTGGCTCAATTCTTGGCCATTTTTCAATACGGTTTGATGTATTAATTATTACAGTGAAACAAAGTCACAATTTTTGGAAATTTCCGGTTAGAGACGGAAATCCTGCGTATCAAAAATGGAAAATGCAACGATCGCTGCTATAGCCACGCCCATCGGAAGAGGCGGGATCGGGATTGTTAAAATTTCAGGTAAAGACGCTTTTTCTATTGCCGAATCTATCTTTAAAAAATCCGGGGCGGTAACCAGTGATTCTGGAAAAAAGAGAGAACCATCTTTTGCTTCTTTAAAATCTCATCGCCTGTATCATGGTTATATTGTGGATGAGGGAAAAGGAACGGTTCTTGATGAGGTCCTTCTATCTGTGATGGTGGCTCCACGCACATACACCACGGAAGATATTGTTGAAATAAACACGCATTCAGGGCCTGTTGTCCTGAGTGCGATTCTTGATTTGGTTTTAAAAAAGGGCGGAAAACTGGCTGAGCCAGGGGAGTTTACGAAAAGAGCCTATCTCAACGGACGAATTGATCTAACCCAGGCTGAAGCGGTTATCGATATCATTAATTCAAAAACCGAAAAATCATTAGAAATAGCCGCTTCGCATATAAAAGGCGGTTTGAAAAAAAAGATTGAAACCATAAGAGGCGTCCTTCTTGATATTTTGGTAGAGACGGAGACTGCCATAGATTTTTGCGATGATGCCGGAGATGTCTTTAATTCGGAGAAGACCATCGAGATGTTGGAGCGGGTGATTATTGATGATTTAAAAGGCCTTATAGAGAAATATGAAAATGCACATGTTTTAAGAGATGGCCTTAAAATGGTGGTTGTCGGAAGACCGAATGTAGGAAAATCGAGCCTTATGAACCGATTGATTCAGGAAGATCGGGCAATCGTTACACCGATTCCCGGTACGACGAGAGACCTGATTGAAGAAACGCTGAACATCCACGGCATTCCGGTAATCATTGCGGATACCGCCGGTCTTCATGAAACCGACGATCCGGTTGAAGTCATCGGGATTGAAAAAACACAGGAATATATCAGCGATTCTGATCTGATTCTTTTTATGGTAGACGCCAGTGATCCATTAACGGTTGAAGATGAAAACATATACAAAATCATAAGCAATAAACGGTTGATACTTGTCATTAACAAGTGGGATCTTGTGAAAGATGATTTTAAACTCGATATTCCCGAGTCATGGAACACACTGCCGCAGATAAAAATATCAGCTCTTTACGGCAGAGGAATGAGCGAGCTTAAGGATTTAATCGCAAACCTTTCTATCGGGGAATATGGTATCGAGGTTCAAAATAAAATCATTCCCAATTTAAGGCATAAAACGGCACTTGAGCGGACCCTACAGGTTTGTGTCAGCGCAGTCGAAGAAATACGAAAGGAGACATCTTTTGAATTTATTGCCATCGATATAAAGGAGGCTATGGACAGTCTCGGTGAAATAATAGGAGACACTGCAAAGGATGATGTCATTGATCAGATTTTCAGCCGCTTCTGTATCGGAAAATGATGTTTCACGTGAAACAAATTAATGCCACTGATAAATCTATATTGGGCACAAATAAAGTTAAGGAGTTAATTTATGAAAGTAGACTTCACGCCATATTTTGAGAAATATAAAACAATAGTAAATCAAGCCGATGAATTGTTTGAAAGGGTGCAAAAAGAGCATCCGGAATGTGTAACATGTAAGATCAAATGTGCAGATTGCTGTCATGCTCTGTTTGACCTTACGCTGATTGAAGCGATATATATAAATCATCAGGTTAATAAAATCATCAAAGGCAAGGAAAAAATCAAGCTTATCGAAAAGGCCAATCAAGCGGATCGAAAAACACACATGGTTAAAAAACAAGCAGTTAAAAATAAAAAAGCCGGAAAAAACGAGATGGAGATACTCATGGAAATTGCCGCAGAGCGGGTCAGATGTCCTCTTCTCAATGATAATGATATGTGTGACCTTTATGATTATCGGCCGATAACGTGCCGACTTTACGGAATACCGACATCCATAGGAGGGCGCAGTCATACCTGTGGAAAATCGGGGTTTGTTGAAGGAAAACCGTATCCGGCGGTTAATCTGGATGCCATTCAAAAAATGCTTTACGATATTTCTTATGAATTTGTATGTGATATAAAAACTAAGTTTGTAAAAATGGCTGATATGCTGGTCCCTTTATCAATGGCCATTCTTACAGATTTTGATGACGAGTATCTGGGTATTAAACACTCGAAAAAAGCCGAAGAAGAACAAGGAAGGGAAAATGAAAAAAATCTTACCTGAAGAAGAGGAAAAAAGAAAAAAGGCGATTTTCGAAAGCATGTCACCGAGGCGCCAGAAACATATTCTTAAAAAAGGATATGAAAACTGGGAACCGTTTCAGGAACCCAAAGATCCTATCGATATAAGAAAAGACAAAAGCAAACGAACAACCCAATCCCTTGTCCGGGAGTTTTTACAGACAAAAAACTTTGAAGAATACAGCAATGCATATGGAAGGGGCGTGTTTGAACTATGCCTCGGTCTTATCAATAATGATGACCGGTACAGGGGAATGTATGAATTTTCGGTTTGGTACCGGGAATTGTTAAAACGTGAAGGTCATGAATGACCCAGATCATGAATATATCTTTGACACCATCAAAGTCCAACCAAAAAGCTCCACAAAATGCCAGCACATATTGCGGAACCGATAACACCGGAAGAATTGCAGGCCATGGCGTGCATGAGAAGGTAGTTTTCGGGATCCTCGGCTTGACCCACCAGATGAACTTCTCGGGCCGAACCGGGAACAGCGGATACACCGGCAGCCCCTAACAGGGGATTTATTTTTTCTTTGAGAAAAAGATTCATAATTTTAGCAAAAATGACACCCGATGCGGTTGCGATGCTGAATGCCACGGCACCTAGGAAGAAAATTCCCACAGATTTTCCGGTTAAAAAGACATCCCCTTGGGTGCTGGCGCCGACGGTTAACCCTAAAAATATTGTTGCCGTATCTATGATAGCCGTGCGGGCTGTCTGAGCCAATCGTTCGGTTACGCCGCATTCTTTTAAAAAATTTCCAAAAAAGAATGTCCCGAGAAGCGGTATGGATGCCGGTGCGAGAAAACAGCAGAGCAAAACGCCGACCGCGGGGAAAATGATGCGTTCTTTCTTGGATACTTCTCTGAGTTCCGGCATGCGGATCAACCGTTCCTTTCGGTTGGTCAAAAGCCTCATGATCGGCGGTTGGATTACCGGTATCAACGCCATATAGGAATAGGCGGCGATGGCGATTGGGCCGATCAGATGGGGTGCGAGTTTGGCGGTCAGAAATATGGATGTGGGTCCGTCAGCACCGCCGATGATGGCGATTGAACCGGCCTCCTTGGGCAAAAAGCCGAGGCCTAACGCACCCAGAAGGGTGAAAAATATTCCCATTTGAGCAGCGGCCCCCAGGAGCATAAGCACCGGCCGTGCCATCAAAGAGGAAAAGTCGGTCATTGCCCCGAGACCCAAAAATACTATTGAAGGATAAAGGCCTGTAACCACGCCGAAATACAGATAGTGTAACACACTGTTGCTTTCATATATTCCAAGTCCGAATCCCTTGAAAAAAGGGACATTTCCCACTAAAATTCCAAAACCGATCGGAATAAGAAGGAGCGGCTCGTAACTTTTTGCAGACCCTAGATATAAAAATAAAGAACCGACCGCAATCATGATAACGTTTCGATAGTCAGCCAGATAATATCCGGTGTTTGATAAAAATTGAAACAATAGATCCATTAGTTAACCTTCAACGTTTTCATTATCATCATTTTCTGTAGGGAGATTCCAGCTAAAAACACCATCGCCATCAGATATTAATATGTTAGATTCACGAAAAGCTGTAAGTGTAATATGTGGGTGTGGAAAATTATTTTTTTTTGACATTTCATAAAGCTGGGAAAGATAAAAGGTTTCACCAATTTCTTCAACCAACGGTTTATACAAACGGGCAACTTCTTTAATGTCTGTAGGGAATTGTTTGGGTAATGAAATCCAGGGTTTGTCTTCCGGTGGTTCCACATCGGACATTTCCGGTTCTTGACCGACACCAACATGCTTTTTTTCAAATATATTCAAAATCTTATGAAGTTGTGAAATTACGAATGACAGAATCACAAGACCGGAAAAGACGATTAAAGCGCCCGCAAGAGCCATGGCCCATCCGTTGTAAGCAGCTATTGCTTGAAGACCGTACAAATTCATCCTCCTGCATTGGAAACTTAATTTGTGCCCAATATAGATTTATGGATGGACACTAGTTAAAAATAAAAAAAGTCTTAATGAGAAGCCAGAATGTTTATTTCGATCATACATTGTAAAAAATGTCAATAACAAAGAATTGAGTTTTCTATCTGTATGTATAACAACGACTTCGGTAAGGATTAATCTGCTAAAGACAGGCGGATTTTATATAAAAAAATGTTCATCCATGCATGGAAAAATGTATTGCCTTCGACGTCCTTTCACGGAGAAAAATATCTGTTCCAAACCCAAAAAAAGCATAAATCGAGTAAATATGGTGAAGCAAAGTCAAGCAGTTTGACCTACCGCATCTAATTACGATTCATGGTTTAGGGGATGATGTTACACCTTGATGCAAAAGACATAACCGTGAATCTCGTTCTCAAGAACGTATCACTCGGGATCGATATCGGGGGGGTGCTTTCCCAATGACATTGCCCAGTTCCGAATTCGGAAGACCGTTTGGTTGCGCCACTCGTTTGATATTCTCAGCTTGATGAAATGAGAAAAGAGATTGTTTACAAGGCCGACGACCTTTTCAATCAGATAGGTTTTTTCGATAACAGCGCCTTCAAGATCTTCCGGTGTTTCCACGGGTCCGATCTCCGGAAGCTTAAGGTTGGAGATGTTGAGGCTTTCTCCTTTAAGATTGAATTGCCAGTGTTGATCGCCGGATTTATAAGACAGGTGTATTTCGGTAACAACGGCTCCCTTTTTCAGTGCCAAAAGGCCTTCTTCGAGGTTGGCATCCTGGCCTTTAATGGTGACGGTCTCTTTGGCGTTGTTGCGTGTGTTTTCAAGCACCATCCGGCTGCCGATGTTCAAAGATACAAGATCCGGGTCATAGCGACACAATCGGTTCTGATCGGTTTCGATCATGAACCACAACCAGGTCAGAAATTCGTCTCCTAAGAATTTGTAACGGTTATATGATACGGCGATATCCAGCATGGATTACTCCTCAGAACGGCTCGGTTCCAGTTTTAACAAAAGATCGCGCTCCCTGGCCGATAGTCCGGCTTTCAGATCGGCCGTTGTATATGGAAACAAACGGATAAGTGGAAGACCAAAGGATTTAATAAAAAGCGTTTCCAACGCCTCATTGGCCGATTTCAGGTTGGAAAAAAACCACAAGGAGGCGTCCTTATAATGCCACACTAAATCATAGACGTTGGGTATGGCCGGGATACGCCGGTTCAGGGAGTTGACAACCTGTTCTTTGATGGCCTTTTTCTCGTTTCCGGATAAAAATTGCCGACCGGTTTCCGCCAGATGCTTGGCAGCTTTCAGAGCGTAATGTTTCTGAACGAGTTTCGGCGGAATGCATTTTTTGTCGATCCGCAGAGCAAAAACCATGTGAGCGCCAAAAACAAAGGAATACCCTTCGAAGTCAGGTTTATATGGATACTCAAAGGACGTCCAGCCAACCATGGTTTCCGAACCGTCATCTTCAATTTCGGGAATCGAATGCTGTTTAAGGGCTCGGTAGACGGTTTCATGTACAGAGCCGTCAAGTCGACTTGCGACTTTATATCGTGTAATTGAAATACGTGATGATAATAATCCCATAATATTTGGCAGAGGCGATTCGCACAATAAATTTAGAGCAAGAGGTTTATAACGCTTTTGCCGGAAATATACAAGCAATTAATCGTACTTAAAAGGTGTTGTTGATAACACACTTTTAACGTTGAAAAATCGTATGGATTCTTGCCGTCCCGCCGACATATCAACAGATATTCCTTTCAAGGTCGAGTTTGACAATTCATGATATATCAATTAAACTGAAGTTAATGGCGGCTTCAAAGACAATTTGTCTGAGGTAATGGCAAAATTGAATCTGCAATTTAATCCTCTGGAAAGATATTTCACCCTAAAATTAGTAATTGTTAACAACCAAAAAAAGAGATAAAGCTATGAAAGACTTGATCAAGCGAATTGTGCAAACAATGGTTGACAATCCGGATGAGGTAAATGTTTCAGAGATAGAGGGTGACCAGATCTCGGTGTTAGAACTTAGAGTTGCCAAAGTGGATATTGGTAAGGTTATCGGGAAAAAGGGCCGCAATGTTCGAGCCATACGGACGATATTAAGCGCTGCCTCTGCCAAGGAAAAAAAACGCACTGTCCTTGAAATTATAGAATAGTGCGGAATTGTTCCTCCAGATAAAAGTTCTGCCATCATGTTGGCGCAGACGGAATGAATTTGATATTTTGAGGATTAATCCGCCAAGGTTTAGTGGCGGGTTAAAATTTGAGCCTGTTGCAGGGATTGAGCAAACGGGGACGCTTTGCAAAGGCCTCAATTACAAAGAGGGTATGAACAGCCTTTCCCTTTTCTTATCTATTTTCTCAAAAGCTCCTTCAACGGCACGCTCTAACACTTCAGTTTTGACCGGTTTACAAAGATGACCATCAAAGCCCATTTTTTCAAGCTGATCAGAATCAACCTCTGTGAAACCACCAGAAAAAGCATAAATAACGGTATCTGGGTTTATTTCTCTAATTCGCACGCACAATTCAACGCCGTCGATCTCCGGTAAACTTAAATCCATTAAAATAAGTGGAAAGACTTCTTTTTCTAATATTTCCAAAGCCTCTTTTCCATTTTTTGCAGATTCAGAAACGTATCCAAGCTTAACAAGCGTTATTTTCATTATTTCCCTTATGGATTTTTCATCGTCCACAACCAATATCTTTTTTGAAAGTGTTGTCATTTAACACCCTTTCTTGTCTTTAAATGATCTTTGATAAAGATTAATGTTAATAATCATTTTTGATTTTTTTATTTACAGTCCAAAATGATCAATCGTGGGATTGCCGACTCATTTGCATCAATTGGTGTTATCGATTCAAGGGTTGGGAAACATGTGCCTTTCAGGCCGGTTTGCTTTTTAAGAAAAGAAAGCAAAAGTTTATTTTGAAGCATATTTCGGCCTATAATATTAATAAAAGCGTTGGGGATGGAACCTGTACCGGCTTTTTTTAACATCTTTTTCGAGCGCATGGTGTCAAAGCCCTTGTCATTTTCTCAAAATATTTACTGCACCTGGCGGAAGGGGATGCGTCCACCTAAACGGATGCAAACCTTCATATAACTCAAAAAGCATGCCAAAACTTGTTTCGTATTTATAAAGTGGTAAAAAACCTTATTTGATAGGGGGTTATGAGTACTAGTTGTAAAGTGTGGAATATTGAAGATAGCCGGTGGGGGTAAAAAATGCACAAAAAAATGTGCGCGATGCACAGAAAAATGTGCATTGCAGTTGAATGGTTGGGCAGCGCAACGGGGTCTCATTCGAAACGACTCGTCTTTTTCATTGATACCTCCTATAATCGCTTGTCGTTTTCCCCTCTATTCAGAAATCCTTCCTCTTTAACGCTTTGATGATTTTTTCACAGACCTTTTCTGGTGTGGCGTCCAAGCAGTCGATTGTGACGTCTGCGTGCTTCATGTACAAGCTGAAGCGTTCATCAAACAGGTCGGCAATGCTCTGGTCCGGACGTTTTGCAAGCCCTCTGTTATCAAAATCACACACTCTCGATTCAAGTGTTGGAAGATCGACATTGAGAAAAACGATTATACCGTCTGACTTCAAATGTTTCATGGCGCTAGGGCTGTATACGGCACTTCCGCCAGTGGCGATGACATGATTCTGGACGCTAAGATTGAGCAACTCCTTCTTCTCGATTTCTCGTAAGGCCATATAACCCGCTGTATCAACTATGTCCTGCAAAGACTGGCCTTGTGATGCCTGAATACGCACGTCTGTATCAACAAAGCCGAGAGATTTGAGTTTGGCCAAAATGACGCCAACCATGCTCTTTCCTGAACCTGGCATACCAATTAGAACGATATTCGAGCGAACGTGGTCCATTATGTCTATCCAAAAATGAATGAAGGGTCGAATTTGTTTTAATATAGAAACCGTTTAAACACCTTCCGTTGATTCGAATTTTTTACAAAGCGCTAAACTTGCGCAATTTATCCCGATGATATCGGGGCTAAATTTGAATAGCACTCGGGTTATCGCCTGCTTCAAACCGAGCGAATTATCCCTTAAGCCTTTGTAATTTTTTCTTTCCCATAATATTACTCCAAAAGACCGTAAAATTGTCAAAGAATGCCGCAGTGATTGTCAAATTTTTGTCAAAGTACTGCAATTTAAGAATACATGTATTTAATCTAGCCTGCCGATGCTATTTATTTCCATGATTTTGAATGGAATTTTAAACCTTGCACAATTTTTGCATATGTTTGCATGAATTAACCGAAACAATAATTCAATTTTTGTCCAGCAAGGCATATGGGTGAAAAAGAGAATAAATTTATGAAAACAGTTTATGTATACGATGACGATCAAGCAACGATAATCTGTGACAAATGCGGATTTTGGAAAAATATAGATACAATAAATTTCAAAAATACGAAAAAGAGAGTAAAGGCCAAATGCAAATGCGGCGAAGTTTTTCAGTTCACAATTGAATTTCGAAAAAATTATCGGAAGAACGTCAGGCTATCCGGTGAATACATTATCAAAGGAAAAGGAGAAAAAGGAGAAATATTAGTTAAAGACATTTCCATGAGGGGGATCCGGTTTGAAACGGTGAAACCCCACAAAATTTCGACAAATGATACGTTGGAAGTGAAATTTAAACTTGATAACAAAAAGAAATCAGAAATCAGCAAAAAGTATAAGGTAATAAGAGTCCAGGATCGCATCGTAGCGGCAAATTACAGCGAGCCATATTTTTATGACAAGGATTTGGGTTTTTACTTCAGAATATAAATGAATCGTTCGATTATTTGATGGTTTGGGTTTGAAAAAATCACCGCAAGGCTCGTGATCTCTGCTACCATCGGATCTGTACATATAAACATTTTGTTTCGTATGATGATATCTGTTTTCAGCGTTTGATATCATAATCTATTTATGATAACGTTAACATCCGTATGGGAAGGATCATCAAGATATTCTCGAGTTTCATTCACCCGGTTAGGGTAATAACCGCAATCATGATCCACAATGATCGCCTCTTCAGCAGAAACAGAGGGGGCTACCCGCGTGAGAATAAGAAGACACACTCACATTATTCTTAGAAAAATCCACTATATATAGTAGTTTTTTTTTCTTGACACACAATATGCCTTATAATATGGAGTAATATATTAAGATCTTTTTCACATATTAACCTTTAAACGGTAATATATCATTATGAAAGAGGTTCTTAAATATCCGTCTAAAGCCTCCATAGGGATCCCCTTTCCCTTTGGAGGCTTTTTTTGTCGCCAAAAACCCGCAGTTGGCGGACAATCCGATGAAAGCGCCTTGAGCAAAGCAAAATTGATAATGCAAAGCGATTCGCTACCATACGGACATTAGCCAAGAGTCCTAATATTTCTCTTGAGGAGTTTATACCATGGCCAAAAAAAAAGGTCTGACCGAGCGTAGAAAATATAAGCGATTCAAGGTTAAAAAAGAGCTGTCAGAACGTAGGAGACATCAGCGATTCAAGGTCAGGGACACGATATTTGCCGTACTCAAGCCCTATGATATACGACTGGGTCAAATCACCGATATAAATGAAAAAGGTTTTGCTTTTTATTATATCGATATCAGAGACTGCTCGAACGATTTCCTTGAAGCATCTAAACTATCTTTATTCTTGAACGAGGGTATAATTTATTTGGATAAAGTGCCGATTAAGTCCATTTCGAAGTTGAGAATAGCCGACCGATTTATTTCCGATTTTATAACAATGAAGCACCTTTTTTTGCAATTTGGAGAGTTGACGCACCACCAGAAATCCCGGTTAAAACATTTCCTCCGGAACCATACCGATGGTTTTCTTCAAGATCGTCGAAGCTATGCCAGTTGAATGGTGATGCCGGTGTCATGATGTAAAGCATTTTATAGTAGTTAGTGTCCATCCATAAATGGTAGATTTTGGTTTCCGGCAAGGCCCGAGCGAGTTTTCAACCGCAGGCATAGCGCGCTATGTCGAGGATTGAAAATGAGCGAGAACGCCGCCGGGGGCCGAAAGATACTGTTTATGGACAGACACTAGTTAGGAAACAGTAAAAGAACGTGGCAAAATCCCCGAGAAATCCCCGGATTCTAATTGTAACTCCGGAAGTAACCTATCTGCCTCATGGTATGGGAGATATTGCAAACAGCCTTTGTGCAAAGGCGGGAGGTCTGGCCGATGTTTCGGCGGCCCTGATCAGCGCCCTTTTCGATCAGGGGGGTGATGTTCATGTTGCCCTTCCGGATTACCGGACCATATTTAACGGCAATTTTGGATCTTTCTTAAAAAAAGAATTGAAAACCATAAAGAGCCGCATGCCCGAAGAAAGGATTCACCTGGCCCAAGACAGAATTTTTTTCTACCTGGACAATGTATACTCCAGCTATGAGGTTGAAAACACAAAGATGGCTCTGATTTTTCAAAGGGAAGTCATCAATAACATCGTTCCCAAGGTGATACCGGACCTCATCCATTGTAACGATTGGATGACGGGTTTGATTCCGGCCATGGCAAGGGAACTGGGAATTCCTTGCCTTTTTTCAATTCATAACATTCATACCGTAAAGAAAACCCTGGCGGATATAGAGGATAATGGTATCGATGCAAAATCATTCTGGGAACAACTTTTTTTTGAACATATACCGCATACCTATGAGGAGGCCCGGCATTCCATCCCTGTGGATTTTCTCGGCAGCGGGATCTTTGCAGCACATTATGTCAATACGGTTAGCCCAAACTTTTTAATGGAAATGATCGAAGGTCGGCACGATTTTGTGGATGAGCCTATTCGAAGGGAATTGGCCAATAAATGGAATGCCGGGTGTGCCGTGGGGATCCTGAATGCCCCCGAACTTTCTTTTGCCCCTGATAACGATGAGGCTCTGACTTGTACGTACAGCATCAATGACCATGTTTCAGGAAAGCAGGAAAATAAACGTTTTCTCCAGAAATACTTGGGGCTAATTCAGGACGTCCGGGCTCCCGTCTTTTTCTGGCCTTCCCGTTTGGATACCATCCAAAAGGGATGCCAGTTGCTGGCTGAGATCCTCTATGATCTTATCTCCTGCTACTGGGAAAGGAACCTGGAGATTGTTTTTGTAGCCGGCGGAGATTTTCAAAAACATTTTAAAGAGATCGTGAGTCGATTTAATTTAAATAACCGGGTGGCAATTTGCGATTTCGACGAGCAATTGGCCCGTCAGGCTTTTGGGGCATCGGATTTTGTTTTAATGCCTTCCCGTTTTGAACCTTGCGGTCTTCCGCAGATGATCGGTCCCATTTATGGAACCCTTCCGGTGGCCCACGATACAGGAGGCATCCACGATACCATAACAGATATAGATGTAACCCGGAATACGGGCAATGGATTTCTTTTTAAGCACTTCGATTCCAACGGCCTGTTCTGGGCAATCAATCAGGCCATGCAATTTTACGATCTTTCGCCAAATATAAAGGAACAGCAGATCAAACGAATCATGGCACAAAGCACCGCCACATTCAATCATTCCGTAACGGCTGCCAAATATATTGATCTCTACGAAAGAATGTTGCAGCGTCCTTTCATAAACCCCCGGGTTTAAAGAAACTGTAAAATTTGTGGTTAAACTCGACGGGCTGTTGCCCAATATATAACCTAAGTGGGGACCTTTTACCCAATACCGGCGTCAGGCTCATTCCGATTTCCCTTGCCCTCTCCAGCACGTCAGCTTTTTGAACCAGAGGGCGCCTTCTAAAACCTGTATAGAACCAACCATGGATTCAAGCATCTAAAATTTAGAAGGCGTCCAAATCCTACCGATTCGCAATATAGTTGCTCTGGTATTAAAATATCATATTTTTTTGTGATTTTTTTAAGCGAAAACCATGCGCGATCCGATGAATACTCGCCTTTAAAGTCTAAAAGGACATCAACAATCAAGTTTTCTTCAATGACCTGTTCTTCAGACCATAGATATTGAGACCCATCGACTCTTTAAATAAAGATCGTCAATAATTTCTTCCCAATTACCGATAACCATGGAGCTTATTAAAATATTTTGAAGTTCTCTGACATTTCCGGGCCAGCTGTATGCCATCAGCTTTTCCATAGCATCAGAGCCGGGTTTTGAAATCTTCTTTCCGTTGAACTGAGAAACATATTTTTCTATATAATAGTCAATTAACGGCGGTATGTCTTCAGGTCTGTTGCGAAGAGGGGGAATGTAAATTTTAATGATGTTGAAACGATAGTAAAGGTCATCTCTGAAAAGCCCTTCTTTTACTTTCTTTTCAAGTTCTTGATTTGTAGCTGCTATAACCCATGCATCTGATCTTATCTTTCTTTTTGAGCCAAGGGGCGCAAACTCTCCATATTGAAGAACGTGAAGAAGCTTGGATTGAAGCGAAAGGGACATATCCCCGATTTTATCTAAGAATATAACCCCTTGATGAGCCAGTTCAAATTTTCCACGCTTATATTGATCCGCACCGGTAAAAGCGCCCTGTTCGAATCCAAAGAGTTCACTTTCAAGTAATTCGTCCAGCAATCCCGTACAATTAACCTTTATGAACGGTTTGTCTTTTCTTTGAGATTCAAGGAAAAGGTTTTGCGCGACAACTTCTTTACCGACACCGCTTTCCCCAGTGATGATGACGTTTAGGCCTGTGTCTGCAACATAGTCGATCAGTTCCCTGATTCTCTCGATGCTTTCACTTGTTCCAATTAATGAAGTCACCATGATTTCTTAATCATCAATTATAATAAGTAACAGGGCCCTTTGGATCGATCATTGTGCACGGCATGCCATTTTCAACCCGTACAATGGTATAGGGGGATATGTTGGCTTTTCCGGCAAGTTCAGCCCTGCTTATCGTAAGTGATTTTTAGGGTATTCTGATCGTTTGGTGCGTGTCAAGCTAAATTATGCATAATTCATATATAATTTAATTGAATTAGAACATACTGTATTTTATTAAGCTAAATTACCATATATTGTGCACCTGCAAATCAATAAGCTGAATAAAATGGAGCCCTTCTATAACGGTAGCTGTTTGAGTACCCCTACCGGAAGTTTAACATCCTTTTGCTATCCTAAAAAACTGTTACTGAGTTGAAAAGAAGTCGCTTTATATCCCTAAAGTTTATCCACGGCCAGAGGCCAGGGACGCCCTTTTCAGCCATACGCATTTAGCACGAGAGGTTAAGATTTTAAGTATATTTGCCGATATACGATATAATTAATTGGAGAAATGACATGTTTAAAAACAAACTATTTGGTCGTTAGTCAAGATATTGGTAATCTGTACTTTTTGCTATCTTACGATACGAAGCATTAGCTAAAAAAATATGGAGATGAACAATGGATAAGACAGTTAAATGCTTTTTTATGAGTTTTGTTTTGTTAACAATTATTTTAATCAACTTTAATTTTTCCATAGCTGAAGCAATTGATTCTGACAATGATGGTTGGCCTGATCAATATGAAGAAAAATTAAGTGCCGACCCCAAAGATTCAAATAGATGGTTAAGGTGCATTATCTGCCTGTTTTTTCTATTTAAACAAAAAAAGGAGGCAGATATGCACAAAGACCAATTACAAAATATCAATCCAAACCATGTTCACGGGTGCCATCCTTAGATCTCCGAAGCTATTTTGGAGAATCTCCATTTTATCTTACCGTTAAAACTCCCAAGGATCCTTTTCCACCGATTTCCCGCGGGCTTCTTTTAATGAAACGTATTTTGGGCGATATCTCTCGAAGCGATCTTCCGGCAAAAGATTATTTTTCGGAATATATGCGTCAGAAGTATCGTTGCAACTGTAGACCCAATACCCTTCGCCAGGCCACTCCGGGTCGAGGAAGCATCCAACCGGAACTTCGGCGACATTGATCTCAAGCGGCGCAAAATCATTGTACAGCAAGGAAAGGGAGGAAAGGATCGTGTTGTATCCATCTTAATTAAAATAGAAAAATCAGATCTCATTAAGCTTTACTCCAACACACTTTTAAAAATCCGCAATTATATTGTTGTCCAATCTATACATTGCCTTTTCCGGTTTAAACCTCTTTTTTATTCATTATAATTGGTTACCGCGGCCCGACCCTGAATGGGAATGGCAAATGGGATTTTAATAATACCCTGCACTACGGATACTCTAAAAAGCGGTTTTGCCTGATTTGGTTCGTTCACGTCGCGTTTTTTCTTTTTCCTTTTGTTCGGCTTCGAGCAGTTTCTCCAATGCGTTCTTGAAGTAAATGTTAATTTGACATTCCGGCTTTCCAAACTGATCCGGAACAAAAGATAGAATCAACACGTCATTGTTCTTTTTCCAGTAAAGGGATTTTGAGTTTTCACCGCCCCAGTTTATAACTTCCGGAGTGCCGTATTTTTGTTTAAGCGTCTCTATGGTTTTAGACCCGTCTTTTTTAAAATGGACTTTTATCAAAACAGGTTTTCGAGTAAATTCTGAATAGACGATCTCGACGTAGTCAAATGAAACGTTTTTATTTTGCAGATAGCGATACATCAGCTTAACCGTATTATGCTCAACCCGTTCTCCGAGAGGGGAATTCAATTTTTTGTTTAATTTATCAAGATCCGCAAAATACTCTTTCAAGAACCCCTTATAATTTATTTCCAAATCGATAATATTTTTGGGTTCAATAGCATCATCGCCTAAAATCTTATTTAGGCCTTCTTTTACCTCGCCTGATATAATTGTATTTTTCCCGATATCGAAAAAAGTGAAGCTTTCGGAATGGTCTGAAGCAGGCCGGGGGGGTTCGGTTTCTTTTTTATCTCCGCAGGACATGCCGAGTAAGATTAAAATACTGACTATTACGAAAAAAGAAATTGTTTTGATAATTTTTAGTTTCACATTTCATTTTTACACCAAAAACTTGCTTTAAGCAAGACCGATATTACTCAGTATCCCATAAAATTCAAGAAGTTAAATTCAGAATACGAAACATCTCAATAAATCATGGATCCGAATCAATATAACTTAAATATGGTTCCTCGCTGTTTCAAGTGGGTAACCCGAAATTAAGTTTTCCATCTTTCGGATTCCGGGTTTTTTATTTGACATGATTTTTATCGGGCTTGTTGGGTATAGTGTTGGGTATGAAAGTATTACTAAGTAAAAAGGGAGTTACAAAACGCCGTAACTCCCTGTTTTTATAATTTGGTGATCCCAGGGGGAATCGAACCCCCGTTACCGGCGTGAGAG
>JAFDHQ010000141.1 GCA_019308685.1 Deltaproteobacteria bacterium | reverse complement strand
CGTTATATAGAATCGCGAAGCGATTCTATAACTTGATCAATACCATTTGCACCAAAGTTTGCCAACAAATTATTTTGCCAGGATGAATAAAACCCGGCCCAAAGGTCTTGGTATCAAAAATAAAGACAAACCTACCCAAACCAATAACCTTCTTAAAGTAGGTCTGTCAAAAAGTGTGACTCTTATCTGATAATGTGTTAAGTTTTAATACGGTTATTAAGATCAATCACACGAATTCTTTATTACGGTAATAAAGAACATGATTCTTTCTTTCATGGAATATATTGTATGTCAAGAAAAAAATAACACAATATATAGGATTTTAATAACGAGAGGGTAAAAATGAATATCCTGGTAAAAACCGTTACATGGGCACTCTTTTTATATTTTTTTTATTGCGGCTTTCTTTATGTCATGCAGCGGCGGGTTCTGTTTCCTCGTCATCTTATAGAACATCCTTCTAACACTGAAAATATTCCCGGTCTGGAAAAGATCTGGGTAGCCACAAGTTTTGGAAAAATCGAAACTTGGTTTCTCCCGCAAACCGCCGGCAGCGTCACGGCACCGGCACCGGCGGTTATTTTTGCACACGGCAACGGAGAACTCATCGACTTCTGGCCACACGAATTAAAAAAGCTAAACCGTCTCGGTATCGGAGTATTGCTGGTAGAATATCCCGGATATGGAAGGTCAAAGGGTTCTCCCAGCCAAAAAAACATCACAGAAGCATTTACCGGTGCTTACGATGTGCTTGTTACGCGGGAGGATGTTGATTCTTCAAAAATTGTATTACTGGGTCGTTCCGTGGGCGGTGGCGCGGTCTGCCGACTTGCCGCTCATCGGTCTTCGGCGGCGCTTATTTTGATGTCATCATTTATCAGTGTCCGATCCTTTGCCTCAAAATATCTGGTTCCTGATTTCCTTGTGAGAGATCCCTTGGATAATCTTGCTATTGTCCGGGCTTATCAGGGTCCCGTTCTTGTGGTCCACGGCAGATACGACGAGGTCATTCCATTTTCCCATGGAAAGACTCTTTACCAGGCGGCAAAACAAGGCAAAATCATAACCTATGAGAGCGCACACAACGACTGCCCGCCGAATTGGGACACCTTCTGGCGAGATTTCGAAACATTTCTACAGGATTCCGGCGTTATTAAACATCCTCGGGAAACTCCAGTGAAATAGATCTCATCTTTTTGCTTAGCGGAAAATTTGTCAATGGAATTTCAATATGGCCCGTTCGCGAATCAACTATTGATTTACAAATAAAATTCTTTTAATGAGTACACTCAAGAATAATATTTGTCTGTTTGTACGTTGGGGTTACAGGAGGATCTTGTTGATTTTTTTCCACAGGTCTGACGGCTCGGCCAGTTTTTTTCCGTCTATGCTCAGCACCGGCACCGCCCCAATCAAAGAGTTTGTAATTATTATCTCATCAAAAATAAACACATCTTCTAAAACCAATTTTTTGCTTTCTATGGTAAAACCCCACCCGGTAAAAAGTTTACAGACCTCTGTATCCATAATGCCCGGCAACACATGCAAAGAAACCGGTTTGGTTACGGTGTTGTCCTTTATTAGCAGTATGTTGGCCGTGTGGGTTTCGGAAACCGTTTGGTCCGGATTTAATATCAATGCTTCATCGGCGTTTTGGGCCTTGGCCCATTTTCCGGCCAGAAAATAATATAAATAATTCAATGTTTTATGATCAGCCAACGGGGTTTGGCGCGGGTGCGGATATACCGCCAGGTTTAATCCCTTCACCTTTTTTTCTGCCAGGCGATGGGTATATGGCCGAGCGGTAACCAGAAGGGTGTGGTTAAACGGAGGGGTTTCCCTGTCTCCTTTGGTTGCAATCATCTTTACGGCTGCGGTTTGATCACTCAGTCTGTTTTGGACAATCACCTGATTGATAATTTCATCCCAGGTCAAATCCGGCGGTTTTTCATCAAAAAGATGTTCCCAGGTATGATTAAATCGATCAACATGCGCGTTAAGGTGCCCGGGGTCCCCCTGGTCAACCCGGACGGTTTCAAAAAACCCGTACCCGTATTGAAATCCCAGATCAGTAACCGCTATACCGGCCTGATCTAAAGGTTCCAGGGCGCCATTGATCCATACATAGTCTTTATTCGCAGATTGATTTTCTTTCCCTTTAAAAACCTCCATCAGGGTCCTTCCTTTATGTAGGGTTTCTTCATATTCATCCAGTGGATCAGAGTCGTATACAATACCTCCACCCACCGAGAAAATAATTTGCCCGTTATATATTGTAGCGGTGCGGATAGCTATGGATAGATCCATGGTGTCGTGGAAACTGATGTATCCGATGGAGCCGGTATATATATGGCGCCGATCGGGTTCAAGTTCGTCTATGATTTCCATGGTTCTGATCTTGGGACATCCTGTGATGGACCCGCCGGGAAAAGTTGCCTTGAGAAGGTCAACAGAATCTCGACCCTGAGCCAGCCTTCCTTCGACAATAGATACCAGGTGATACACATTCTGGTAAGCTTCCAGTCTTTTGTGCTTCATGACACGGACCGAACCGACCCTGCAGACCTTTCCAATGTCGTTTCGCAACAAATCGACAATCATTGAAAGTTCGGCATCATCTTTTTTGCTTTGTTTTAGCTCTCGCCTGAGCTTTTTATCTTCCACCGGTGTTTTCCCTCGGGGTCGGGTCCCCTTAATCGGTCTGGTTTCAACGTGTTGGCCGGTTTGCAGTAAAAACCGTTCCGGAGATGTGGAAACAATATAGTGGTTACCTGCATGAATGTAAGCAAAAAAAGGGGCCGGATTGTTATGATAAAGTGTTTTGAACAGACTGAACGTATCCCCTTGAACATCCATTTCAAAACGCTGGGACATATTGACCTGATATATGTCTCCTGCTGCAATGTATTCTTTGATTTTCTTAATGGCATTCATGTAACCGGCCTGGGTGAAATTCGACTTAAATCCGCCGGCATCTCCTCTAAAATTCCCATATTCGGGCGGTCTACCAGAAATGATACGTTTAAATGAATCCAGATCGTTCCCTAAATTGTTTCGTCCGGCCAAGTTACGTTCCGGTATACAAAGTCGAGTCGTCTCCTTGATTTTATCATGGACAACGATAATTGAAGGCGCCATAAAATATACATGCGGCAGGCAAAGTCTGTCTATGGATGTGCGCGGTAGTTTTTCCAGGCAGTCTTTAAGGTCATAAGATAGGTATCCAAGGAGACCGGCATATATGGGTTTCGGCAAATCAGATGGATCCAGGTCAAGATCGTTCAGGCGGAAGGCTTTTAATATCATGCGGAGGGTATCAAAGGGATCGCCCATAAAATCAAACCTTTGATTTTCAACCGTAAGGGTCATGTTACGACCCCGTCCCGAAAATACCAGCCATGGCTTTGCCCCGAGAATATGGTGTCTTGCAGAATCAAGATCACCCCCGCTCATCAGAACCGTTGTACCGGGCATGGATGCAAACCGGGCTGAAAAATCCATAAACGGTTCGGACAAAGAAACAGGCTCGGTATAAATACCGGCTATATGACCGGCGGCTTTTTTGATTTCATCCATAAGTTGTTAAAATGAAACTGCTTTAATTCCATAATCCGCATGACGCATTCCGGAATTCGAAATCGTCAGCGGTCCCAGATTCAGAAAATTTTCCACCAGCAAAAAGCCGTTTTCCGTAAGAAAACTCTCAGGATGGAATTGAACCCCATGAAGTGGGAATTCAGGATGAGACATTCCCATGATGACACCATCCGGACTGCGAGATGTTATGACAAGCTCGCTCTGACGGAATTCCACCATCAGCGAATGGTAACGGGCCGCCGGAAAAGGTGAGCATATTCCTTGAAAGATGCCGGAGTTGTTGTGCTGAATCATACTGGTTTTGCCGTGCATCGGCACCGGAGCCCGGACCGTACGTCCGCCAAAAGCTTCATTCATACATTGCATACCCAGACATACGCCAAAGATGGGGAGTTTGTCGAAAAAATTTTTAATTAAATCGATTGAAATCCCGGCATGAGAAGGATCTTTGGGACCGGGACTGATGAGAACATAGTCAGGGTTGAGCCTCGTAATCTGCTCAATGGTTATCAGATCACTTCTATACACTTTGATGTCAAGATCATAGTGCATAAACATCTGGACGAGATTGTAAGTAAAAGAGTCGTAATTATCAATGACAAGCAGCTTGGCCATTTCCAAACCTCAAATTAAAAAAGCCACCCCTATGAGTCTGGGTGGCTTTCAGCCTATTACATAACTCAATTAATAAATTGCTTCGCAATGCTATATCATGATATTTTGATATCTTGCCGCTATAAAAAAAGGAACGCAGCAATTTTTTTCATCTAATATACAAACCTCCGCCACAAGTCAAGGAAAATACCGCTATTATTTAAACAAACGGACCCACGACTGAAAAATCATTACCTTGTCGGAGCCGTATCGCTCGAGGCGGCACAGGATATCTTCAACAGATTCTTCATTAACAATCAGATGTCCGTTTTTGGAAAAGAACTTGTCAGCAAAACAAATGACCTGTTCCTCTATGGAGATGGGCACCATATCATATTCGGGCAGCGGGAGGTTATGACGCTTTATTTCTTCAGCAGTTATGCCTACACCCACATGCCGTTCGCACACCAACCCATGTTCCGGCAGTCCCTTTCTTTCAAGAATTTCCCTTCCCAGATATCCATGACAGACATATGGATATTCTCCCGTACAGCCGAGTTCCGGAGTATGGGTCAGGAAAATGCCGATGTCATGCAGCATGGCAGCTTCCCGAATAAATTTAAGATCCGGGTTAAGGTGGGGTACATTTTTGGCGGCACTGACGGCCTTATCCGCGACCTGTTTTCCATGTTGCACGAGAATGTTATATGTTCTGGTGCCGGGTTGGTAGAATTCAGCAATAATCTCAATAGGATCCATATGTCATATCATTGAATATTTTTCGATTGAAGATTGAATATTTAAAAAATTCTGCATAAACGGTTGCACCGTTTTATCCGAGTTCGTGTCCATCCATAAATGGTGGATTTTGGTTTCCGGCAAGGCCCGAGCAAGTTTTTAACCGCAGGCATAGCGCGCTATGTCGAGGATTGAAAACGAGCGAGAACGCCGCCGGGGGCCGAAAGATGCCGTTTATGGATGGACACAAGTTAGGATTTACCCGAAAGCAGCACTCCCTCTATAAAAAGATCCAGATCCCCATCGAGAACACTGTTTACATTGCCCACCTCAAGGTTTATGCGGTGATCCTTAACCATTTGATAGGGATGCATCACATAAGACCTGATTTGATTTCCCCATGCAATGTCGTTTTTACTTTCGTGAATTTCCTGCAACTTTTCATCCTGCTTCTGCTTTTCAATCTGGTAAAGCCGCGCTTTCAGCACTTTCATTGCAAGTTCTTTATTTCTATGCTGGGATTTTTCCTGCTGGCACTGGACAACGATTCCGCTGGGTAGATGAGTGATGCGGACAGCACTGCTGGTTTTGTTGACATGCTGACCTCCGGCGCCACTGGCCCTGAAAACATCAGTACGCAATTCCTTGTCATCGATTTGGACAACGATTTCGTTTTCGAGTTCCGGATAGACAAACACGGAGGCAAAGGACGTATGCCGTTTTCCGCTGGCATTAAACGGTGAAATCCTCACCAGGCGATGAACGCCTTTTTCTGCCTTTAGATAGCCATAGGCATAGTCGCCACCGGCCGTAAACGTGACGCTTTTGATTCCGGCTTCATCTCCCGGCTGATAATCGATGATATCTAGTTTAAAACCCTTACGCTCGATCCAGCGAGTATACATCCTGAAGAGCATTTCGGCCCAGTCCTGAGCCTCGGTTCCTCCTGCCCCTGCATTAATGGAAATAATGGCGTTATTCTGATCATCGGCGCCATCGAGCATAAGGTCTATGGAAAGTTTTTTAATATTTTTGTCTATGGCTTGTATTTGCTGAGAGACTTCTTCTATGGTATCAGCGTCTGACTCTTCAATGGCAAGATCAAGCAGAATCTGACTTTCTTCAAGATCAGTGGAAAGTTTATTAATTTTTGCCACCTTACCGGAGATCAATGTTCGTTCTTTTAAAACCGGCTTGGTATCTTCGGGGTTATCCCAAAAATCTTTTTTGGCAATCAGAGTCTCGATTTCCTCAAGCCTTTTTTCTTTTTCGGCAAGGTCAAAGACACCCTTTCAATTGTTCTAATTTCAGGAAATGCTCCTTAATGTTTTCCTTGAGTTCTAAGCTCATTTTATCCCTCCTAT
>JAFDHQ010000012.1 GCA_019308685.1 Deltaproteobacteria bacterium | reverse complement strand
GTGGTGCTTTTAGTAAATTTGTTGTCCGCCTTAATTACAAAATAGTCGTTGTCTCCTTCAATGTCGGAAGTTGTCTCGTTGTCTTCACCACGGTACCACCCTGCCATTGTTTTCAAACCGCCGAAAGTTCTATGGTAGGTGAGACCTGCAGCGGTTTCCGTCCATACCCAGTGGTTGATCTTGGTGGGCTGGAGCCCGGCCCGGACTTTCCCGCCGATACCCGGCATAACTATTTCAGCATAAACAAAACGAGTCTCCTGGTTGATTCCGTCGCCGGAAAGGCCGAATTTTTTATCTGATCTGGTATCGCCCCAGTTAACGGTCCCCACTTCCAGGCCGTAAACAATCTTGGCCAGTCCGTCATCGGTTGTGCCTTCAAAGCGGAGCCTTGCCTTGGTAAGGCCGAAAATGGCATCGTCATTATCACTCATGACATTAAGCATCCCACTTTTCATGCCCTTTGTATTAAGGTCGCCGTTATAACTAAAGTAATCCGTTGGACCACTTTTTTGGGAAGGAGCCATAGCGCCATAGTTGTCGGTGACGCCAACCGTCTGCCACATTTTTCCGTGAAAATCAAACTTGAATGCGTATGCCGTTCCCGCAATCGCCAGAGATAAAATTGCCGCCAACATAACATTAAAGCAACCCTTTTTCATTTTTTCCTCCATTTTCTCCCTGATTTTTGTGAAAATTTACTTGGATGGTCTCGTAAAAAGTCCGAAACTTGGCATGTTATTCATTTCGCCTTTTATTATTTCAATCGGTTATAAGGACGATTTTTGAACATTTTGACTTTTTACGAATGCATCTAATTTAATAGTTCACAGATGCCCTATTACAAAAAATTAGTGTTTTCCTCCTTTATTTGTTATATTTTTTCAACTTTCGTTTTAATATATTTAAGCAAAGTGGTACCACCAACTTTTTCAGTGGTGTTGGGCTTCATGATACAACTTGGAGTGTTGACCCCACCGAACTGGGGGTACTTTGGGTCTCCTTCAAGCCCGCGAGCATGACCGAACCCTCCTGCAGAGCCTAAAACACCCCTCATGATGAACCATGTTGGTTTGGCAGTCATCTCCACCTCTCCCCAGGGTGACTTGAGTTTCACTTTATCATCTTCGGCTATTCCAAGTTTCTGAGCATCAAGCATATTAATCCACAAGGGGTTGGTACCGCGCATTTTCATAAGCTGATAGTTGCTGAAGGTGGAAGAATGTTCATGTTCAAAAACCCGAAAGTTTCCGAAAATAAACGGATACTCATTGTCCGGTTGGAGCTCCTTTTCGGGTTCCTTATAATCGGGCAGTGCATCTACACCCTTTTCTTGTGCCACGGGGTTGAGGAAATTATACTTTCCGGTTTTGCTATTTCCGGAGGAACCGTATCCATCCGGCGGATTAATACTGCCCCATTTTTTGTATTTGTAATACTCCGCCTCATCGGTAATGATAAAACCTTTTTCTTTCAGCTCGTCAAAGGACCAGGGTGTACCGGCCATCTGATTTCTGAAAGCATCTTCAATACTTCCCCATGGAAAGTACTGGCCCAGGTTAAGCCTTCTGGCTAATTGAACCGTTATCTCCCACATGGGCCTGGAGTCGTACATGGGCGCCACAATCTCGGCATAGTAGCCGATAAAAGCCTCATAAAGCCAGTCAGGCTTCACCTGGCTTTGCTCCAGCCAGGTGGCGTCCGGTAGAACCACGTCGCACAAAAGTGCGCTGTTGCACATGTAAGCCTCGATGGCCGCTTTGAATTCCATCTTTTCAATGGCCTGTGTGATGGCCGCCTGATTCCCCCATGAAAGCACCGGGTCGCCGAAATAGATAATCATCCCTTTGAGCTTTCCGGCTTCTACGTCAGCTAACAGATGGGCCGGCGCCCATCCGGTCCAGATGTCAAACTTGTTGAGTTTGGGTGCGGAACCCTTTGGCGGCTTCTCCTGCCCTTCTCCCCAGGCAGGTTTTAATTTTCTTTTGAATGGAAGAGAGGGGCCTCCAGGTGCATCAAAAGTGCCACAAAGGCCGTTTAAGGCCTGAAGAGCGGCGGTTCCGTACATGCCGTTGGGCACCTGTGCCACTCCCGTCCAGGATAAAGCGCCCTTGTTTTTGGCCCCGGCAAATTCAATGGCGATACGCGTTATGGTTTCGGCAGGCACACCGCTGATTTTTGCAGCCCACTCCGGAGTACGGGCGACACTGTCTTCTTCGCCCATAACCCTTTTTTTGAATTCATCAAATCCATGGGTCCAATTTTTTACAAACTCTTTATCGTAAAGGTCATTTTCGATAATTACATGGCACATGGCCATGGCCACAGCACCGTCGGTTGCCGGATTTATGGGTATCCATTCGGTGGCTGCGGCCGCTGTTTCGGACCTCCGGGGATCGAAAACAACGAGCTTAGCGCCCCTTTTGAGAGCAGCTTTCAGTTGTGCGGTCTTGCGTTGACCATAGGAACTGGTAAACTCATTCATACCGAAGTGAATTATGTAGTCGGAATCCTGATAGTTTATCCAGGGCCTCTTGTCGTTTAGGTTATGTTCGTTGGCCATGCGATTGGCATTGTCGCACATGGGCCGATGGGTGGTCTTGGGACACCCCAGATGGTCGAAAAGGGCCTCGTGGATCCAGTTTGCAAAGTCGTTGCCTCTAAAGTATCCGAGCTTTGCCGGTTCGATGCTCTTAATACCTTCAACCATCCTGTCCAGGGCCTCATCCCAAGTGGCCTTTCGGAAGCGACCGTTCTCCTTGATAAGCGGCGCCTTGAGTCTGTATGGTGAGTAGAGATGCTTAGGTGCCGAGCCACCCTTGGGACATAGTCTGCCTCCGCCCTTGGGATCGCCGGTAAGACCGGAGGTGCCGGTTAGAATGCCGTCCTTTAACTTGGCAGTCATACCGCAGAGCGCACCGCAGGTATAGCAATGGGTGGGGATTTTCTTGTCTGGTTCCGGATCGACGACACCTTGAGTCAGGGTAAAGTAAGCCGGATCAAGATTCAGTGTTTCCACCGACCCCACTAATTTCTGGGTGGTCTCCTCGCCCCGGGTGAAGCCGTCTATCCTCATATTTTCACACATCATTGCTCCCCGTGTGAAATGGGCCAAAGCCTGATAGAAATCGGTTTGGGCGGATGTTGCCAGTTGATCACAAAAAGAGGCTACCCACTGCAAGTATTTGTTTTTAAAGAAATTCTTATACAGATCTGCATTACCTTTTTCCAGGATGTAGCGAAGAAATTCCATCTCAACTGCGATATGTTCTTCCAGATCTTTATAGTCTGGAGATTTATGCACTCCGGCTTTACGGAAAAACTCCCTCAGTTCAAAGACCGGCTTCTGCATTACAACAGGCTCTTTGGTAACGTGGACAGATTCGTATGGAAAGACAGGGTTTTGACCGGCATTAAGAAAGAGATCGGCATAATCGTAGCTTAACTCCTTATATAATTTATTTGCATCACCGCTTTTTAAATACGAACTCATACCCTCGGCCCCACTCATAAGATCTATGAATCCGCAACCTTTTACTGATTCTAATAGCCCATTGAGAAACTCGTCTTTCTGCATAGCGGCGATAAGCTTTAAAGGTATCTCGTCACGATAAAGGGTGGAAAGAAATTGGTATCTTATTGCCCTTGATTCAAAATATGCTGTATCCATAATCTGTCTCCTTCCTTTACTCTTCTCAGGCCACCCCTCTTTAGCTTAGCCCGGAATTAATGCAATTCACAATTTTTTACCATGCGGCCAGGCCGCTTAAAAAAGAAAAGCCTTAATCAAGTTATACAATCGCTTCGCGATTCTATATAACGCCTGCCCACAACGCTCTCGCTTGCGAGGCGGGCGGGCGGCTTCGCCGCTCTAAAAAAAGGAAATTCCTATACCACTAAGTTAACACCTCCACCCGATCCCGCTAACAGCGGGACTCCCTTTAAATGGAAAGGACAGTATGAGGGTGAAAAAGAGAATTTTAAACTCATTTTGCAATATTCATACCAGCAACAAAGTTTTTGATCGTCTCTTTTTTGGAGAGTTGTATTGACTAAAATATATAATGTTTTCAAAAAGATTGGTCGATTCTTTAATGTTAATCCCCGAAGAATATTTGTCAAAAATACGGAGCCATGAGCAAATAAGTGCAAGATTATTATTGCATAGATATGTTTTTATTGCGGGCATGTATCTTATTAAAATAAAAGGGAAATAATCTGATCAATGTCATTAGCAATTATTTTATTGCAGCTGATCATGTTTTCAAGATCCTTGACTCGAATTGCTGGAACTCTTTTCTCCCTCCTTCGCATTCACGATATCATATTGATTTGACATTATAAATTGCAACTTACCCTGACTTCGTTTTTTAAACAAAGGCACCGGATTTGTTGTGGCATATAGCTTGCTATATAAAAGTTTCTATCCAGCCACGCCTATTTTCTACTTTTTTTTTGAAGGCCTGCAGTCGTAGAACATACACCTCGGAAAGAGGATGGTGGTAACCGTTCACGCATAAGCGCTAAGTTATTTTTGCGTCGGATGGACTGTGGAAGATTTACTGAAAAAAATGAACGTCCAACATCGAACGTCCAACATCGAATGTTGAATGGAAAAAGATGAAGGGTTATGACTCATATGGAATATACAAATGTCTGTTTATGGATAATGAATAAATCAGATCTATTTAAAAAAATTGCTTATTCTATCATTGTGGGGGTTTTGGGTTCTCTACTTCTTGTAGTTTTTTTTACGACCTTGATGTCTTACGGTACAATCGAAAAGCTTCTGCCCTGGGTAATCGGCTTCAATGCTGCATTAACAGGGTATAACCTGATAACCAGGATAAACAACAGCCTAAAATATGAACGAATCTCTGCGGTAGGCTCTGGTACACTGATGGTCATTATTACCGTTGTACTCATAAATATCATTTTTTTTAATTTCATGGTCGGCTATCTCATCGATTTTAAAGATTTAATTTTCTTAATTGCCATCGGGGCGGTCTTCAGCGGACTTGGCGCAATATTGGCGATAAAACATCTTAATATAAAGAAAGTGAGTTAACTTAGAAAGGAGGGTTAAAAATTAAAATTCAGGCACTTTTACCGAACGTATTTTTGCAAAAATCATTAAAGGAGGAGGATAATGAAAAAACCTTTATTTTTGGTAGTATTATTATCAATAATATTGGTCTTGATTACAACCGGCGCAGGCATATGTGCTGCTACCGCCACCGTCTCAGCGTCGGAATACAAAGCCGGTGATCTGGTGACCATAGAAGGGGCCATTGATCCCGGTCAAGACCTTTACCTTGTAATCGCATCTCAAAAAACCTTTGCACCCAAAGATACCGAGGGGGTACATGAGGTCAAAACGTTCAAGAAAGACGCAAAGAAAAAAGACTTCACCCAAGATTCGACAATACCCGCACTTTATTACATTCTGACCACCAAACCGGAAAAATTCGGAAAGGTGACTATAAAAAAATTCGGAGGCCCGTCTTTCTTTACCCAGAAAGGCAAAAGAGGCCTCTATGAGACAACCATGTTCAAGTTGGCAAAGTATGACAATCTTGATGAAGAAGCAAAAAATGCCCTTGTAAACATCAAAACAGCAACGGATTGGAATTTCTTTAAGTATGCCCACGAAAGCAGCTATGGTATTAATACCATTGTCAAAGAAAAAACCAATGTTGGCAAAGTTACTATTTTTGCCCGGAGTGTTCTTGGCGATTATAATAAAACGAACAACTACTGGGATAAGGGTACATCCATTGATCTGGATAAAAACACGGGGAAATTCAAGGCCTCTTTTAGAACATTTCGTCATACACCCCCTGATACCATGTTTGATGTTTATGTAAATGGTACAAAATCCACCAGTTATAGTGTCAAGGGCAAAGGCTTCTGGCTTAAACTGGGCGGCCGCTACATGAATCCTCTCTGGATTGTCATCGGCGCAATTCTGGTGAGCATATATTTTTCCATGATCGGTGCCGCCGGTGGTATGCTCATGGCGGCTTTCCAGGTCATCGTTGTGCAAACGGCAGGTCCCATCGGGATCAATGCCGCAAACGTGCTTCGACCCTCGAACATGGCCCTGACCTTGTTTTCACCTTTGGGATCGTTCTACCGGTATGCGATTGTGGAAAGGCGTGTTGCCTGGCCGGTGGGCATTTCCTTTGGTCTGGGTATTTTTATCGGTTCCATATGGCTGGGGAAATATGTGGTTCAATATTTGCCCATGAAGTCATATAAGGAATGGCTGGCAGTTCTGGTAGTAATCATGGGAGCTAAGACCATCCACGAGCTCACGCCAAAGGCTATGGAAAAGAGGAAGTCTATCAAAGCAATGGCGAAAAAGTTCAACGAAGAGGTTGCAAGAGCCAAAGCTGAAGGACGTGCTACCAAAATGGGTAAAATCGAGCCGGTCAAGACCGGTTTAACTAATTATAGCTTTAAGTTCTGGGGCGAGGAGTTTACGATTAACCCATTGCTTTTTGGTGTGCTGGGAGTCGGCATCGGTATTGTATCCAGGTGTTTCGGTATTGGAGGGGGATTTTTGTTGGTACCTGCCATGACCACCATAGGTGCACTCCCCATGTATGTAGCGGTACCGATTTCTCTCATCGGAACCTGTTTCAGCAGTGTCGGTTCTTTCATTGGCTACCTGCTAAACAGCTATATGCCGGATTTGTGGTTGATGCTTGCCATTATCATCGGTGGTTTTGTCGGCGGAATGCTGGGCAGCCGTGCCCAGAAGCTGTTCAGTGAAAAGACCTTAAAGATTGTACTGGCAATTACCCTGTTCTTTTTGTTCTTTCGCTTTTTCAAGATTGAAATCTGGATATAATAATGGTATAAGTAGCTTTTAATAATGGAAATGTGTTTTTTCCGCTACCAAGGCACGAAGGCACTAAAATAATAATAAATTATCTCCTTTGTGCCCGGTGGCATTTTTCATCTGGGTTAGTTCCTTAATTGTGAATTTTGTATATTTTATGTCAAAAAATTTATCCAAGCTAATTAAGTGTGAAGTGTCTAAAGTTAAGGAATATTGCCAATTTATATAAAAGCTGGAGCATAGCTACTCCTTAACTTTAGTTCACTTCAAACTTTAGTTCACTTTAGTCACTTTTCCGGCTTGTCCGGGTTGGGTTACACAAGTAAAAATGGAAGAATTTCTGGATATCATATGGCTGAAAGTATTGTTTGTTATTCAATACGTTGTAAGGTGCCTTGATTATATACTTGCCCCCCTTAATCATTTTGGGCCGGCTGTTGTTATACTGGCTGTCGTTTTTGTGACAGTTGCGGCCACAAAATATTTTAGCAAAATTTATAAGACAAAACGATATGTTGAATTGGAAAAGGAGTTCAAGTACTGGTTTAATCTTCGAAAAGAAGCTTTAACGTGTGAAGATCCCGAAAAAGGCAAAGAACTTGCCAAAAATATCGATCAGGCCAAACTAAACAGGGTCTATTATGACTATTTTTTTGAAGGCCTCTTAAGCAGCCTGCTGACAAAATATCTACCCATTTTTATTATGCTGGCATATGTTAACGAGGCCTTTAAACCTGACATCCTGCTTAAAAATTTTGGCAGGGAATACATATTTAAATTTGTAAATTATGATGGTAAAACGATTCTGGTCGGGGCTGTTTTTTGGTTTGTTTTAGCGATTCTGCTTGTCTATATTGCCTGGTTTATTGCCGAAAAATTATACTTTAAGCATATAAAAACAAAAGAGCAACCAGCTTGAAAAGAGGAGGTGAATCTTTATGTGCTGTTGTGAGAAAACTGGATGCCAGATTCAGGAAAAGTTGAAAGGGAAGCCTGAAGAGTGCAGTCCTGAACAAATCGAGGAATGCCATGGTGAAGAAACGCATCATCCATGTGTAGATTTTAAGAAAAAAGAATAATACCCATGCCTCTTGCTTTGCTACTTGCGATCATTTTCCTTGCTTCTTTCATCCTGACCATGGTGGGGCTGGGGGGTGGACTTATCTTTTCGCCCCTTTTTGTTTTGCTTAAATATCCTGTGACTACAGCTGTATCGGCATCCCTTTTCTTAAACGGTATTGCCGCCTTTTCTGCATCCATTAACTATTTTCGTAAAAGAATGGTGGATATAAAGACCGGCCTCCCGCTGCTTATCGCATCTACTCTTTGCGCTCCCCTGGGTGCCATGCTTACTACGCGAATCAACATCGACCTTTTCATTGCCATTCTGGCTCTGGTAATATTTTTGGCTGCAATACGCATGCTTTTTTCAAAAAAGATCGAAGCAGAGGCAATGGATATTGGTCATGTTCGCAGAATCATTGGAGGCGGGGGTATTGGTGTAATAATAGGACTCATGGCCGGACTTTTAGGTATTGGAGGTGGTGTATTTATCGTGCCCCTTTTGATTTATTTACTGAAAGTTCCCACGAAAACAGCCGCTGCAACCTCCATCTTCATCGTGGTGTTTTCATCGTTTAGCGGTTTTATTGCCCACATCTCCCTTGCGGATACAGACTGGAAATTTATCCTCATGGCAGCAATTTTTTCCTTTACCGGCGGACAACTGGGTTCAAAGATAATGGCCGAAAAATTAAAAGGCCGAACCGTGCGTCAAATCTTTGGAATTGTATTATTAATCTTTGTTGCTAAACTTGTCCAAAGGGTTATTTAACTCCGTCAATGAAGATGAATTCGTAAAAAGTCCGATTTAGACGGTTTCGTAAAAAGTTCAAATTCAAGGCGTGCAAGTTTTGTAATCATGAGGCGTACTTTTCGTACGTTGAATGATTACGAAATGCAGCACAACGCAGAAGTTGGACTTTTTACGAAACCGTCAATGAACCTTATGAAAAAGAAAATTACTATAGCATTTTTTTTTCTATCAACTTTTGCTGGGGGTGTTATCAACCCGGTCCTTGTCCTGGCTACCCAGATTCATGGTGCACCGGAGGGAGTCTATGCACACCAGATCGCCCATATATTTTTTATGCTTTCCATGGGATTTCTTATCCATTGGTTAAGGGAAAGAAAACTTGTCAAAAAAAGCGGCTGGCGATTCATACAATATGCGGCATTTTTTTTAATTCTGTGGAATATGGATGCATTTTTAGTTCATCTTTTAAATGACCAGCTAAAAATTGTTCAGGTACAGCGAATGGATTCATGGCATATTCAGCTAAGTGCCGGCAATGGCAGCAAAAGCCTTGAAATATTGTTTTATTTTGCGAAACTTGATCATCTGTTTTGCGTGCCGGCGCTTTTATTTTTGTATTCCGGTTTAAGGCGCCTTTTAAAAGCGAGCCATTCAGAAATAACAAGACCGGAAAATCAGAGGAATGGCCAGTTATGACCCTCCCCTTTTTCCCAATCTGGTTTGTCGATATTTTCGGCTCAATAACGATGATAATCCTCTCTTTCCTTTGTCTGAGCGTAGTCCTTGAGCTAAAGAGAAGTGACCCATACAACGTCATCTGGACTTATCTTTTATGGCTTTGTTTCGGGCTTGCAGCTTTTGCCATCTCACGATCCGCAGGACATATTTTAAAACAGCAACTTTTATTTTCTGAACGTGAATTCATATGGGACTCTATCCGTCCCTTTAGCGGAGCTATTAATACGCTTACGTTTGTATTTGTTGCGTCCGTAACTCTTTTTTTTGAAAGAATATGGAAGATTCATCAACAGGTATTAAAAGATAAACAGGATTTGCAGTCAGCGCATGAAAAACTTTTTTATCTGAATCAGAATCTCGAAGATCTGGTAGCCAAACGGACAGAATCACTGGCTGCTTCTGAAAGCAAATACCGCCGTATTTTTGAGGTTTCAAAGGATATGATCCTGGTTTCAAAAAAAGATGGCCTGATTGTGGATATGAATCCGGCCGGATATAAAATGCTGGGCTATAATGAATCAGAATTCCTTGGCAAGAAAAAATATTTTCAAAATGTCTTTGCCAAGGATGCAAATTGGACAATAATTCAGAAAACCCTTGAAAAAATGGGATTTATTTCAAGTTTTGAGATTGAGTTAAAACGCAAAGACGATAGCCGTATTCACTGTTTGCTCAGCGGCAGTTTAGATAGAGATTCATCCGAAACAGAAAATACCATTCATTTTCTTGTAAAAGATATTGAACAAAGAAAACTAATCGAGAACCAGATGGCCCAGACAGACAAACTGGCTTCCCTTGGACAGCTTTCGGCGGGTATTGCCCACGGAATCAATAATCCATTGGGAATTATTCTCGGATATACTCAGTTGCTTATAAGGGATGAAGATGTTGAAAACGAGAAATATGCCGATCTTAAGATCATTGAAAAACATGCCAAGAGTTGCAGATCGGTTGTGGAAGACTTGCTCAATTTTGCCAGAAGCTCTCAAACTGAAAAGGAGGCAATTTCAATCCACGAAGCCATGGATGAGGTATTGAATTTTATTCAACATCATTCTGAATTATACAACATAGAAATTGAAAAAGACTATGATACGAATATACCTCCGCTTTTACTGGATGAAAAGAAAATAAAGCAAGCGCTCATGAATCTTATCATGAACGCTAAACATGCGGTCGGAAAATCAGGCACTATAAGGTTGTCAACCGCATACAACCGTTCAACCAGTCAGGTTACCATCAAGATAGCTGATACGGGTTGCGGTATTGAAAAAAAGAACATATCACGTATATTCGATCCCTTTTTTACAACCAAACCGACCGGGGAAGGAACCGGTTTGGGCCTTTCTGTCAGCTATGGAATAATAAAAAATCATGGCGGTAATATTTCTGTGGAAAGCGAGCCGGGTAAAGGTACTACCTTTAGTGTCGTTCTAACAGCGGCTTCCAGAAATCTGGGAGGATAACCAATGGCTGGAACAATTTTGGTAGTTGATGATGAAATAGATATGCAAAAGCTTCTTAAACGGAGCCTGGAATCCGCCCTGGATTGCAGGGTTGAAACGGCTTCCTCAGGAGAAATGGCACTGCAAATGCTTGCAAAAAGCCGCTTTGATCTGGTTTTGGCTGATATCAAAATGCCGGGTATGGACGGACTGGAACTGCTGGAGTTAATAAAAAGAGCGACTCCTGACGTCACGGTAGTTATGATGACGGCCTTTGGCAGTATAGATACAGCGGTTGAGGCCATGAAAAACGGCGCCTATGATTTTATTACCAAGCCTTTTGATCATGATGCCCTGGTGTTGAGACTCGAAAAGGCTCTTGAAAGGAGCACTCTTTTACGAGAGAATTTAAGACTTCAGAAAGAATGCTGGGATATTCATGTATTCCAGGACCTGGTGGGGAAAAGCACCCGCATGAAAAAGGTTTATGAAACCATTCAGACCGTAGCCAAAACAGATTTAACGGTGCTTATTACCGGAGAAACGGGCACCGGGAAAGATTTGACAGCCAGAGCTGTACACGCCATGAGTAACCGCAGCCGGGGTCCTTTTGTGGCGGTAAACTGCCCCACGGTGCCGGAAAACATTCTTGAAAGTGAATTGTTCGGCTATAAAAAAGGGGCGTTTACCCATGCCACCCAAAATAGAACAGGCCTTTTTCAAGAGGCCCATAATGGCACTATTTTTTTAGATGAAATCGGAGATATCAGCCCCACCATTCAAACCAAACTGCTGCGGGTGTTACAGGAAAAAGAGATAAAGCCATTGGGAGATACCCGATTCATCCAGGTTGATGTCCGGATAGTTGCATCTTCAAATCAAAACCTAACTGAAAAAATATCAAAGAATGAGTTTCGTGAAGATTTTTTTTATCGCTTAAATGTATTGTCCATTGAACTGCCGGCTCTAAGGAATCATACCGAGGATATCCCTTTGATTGCCAACCATTTATTGGAAAAACATTCCGCTAAATTAAATAAACCTTTAAAAAGGCTGTCTCCGGAATTGATGGAACTCTTTTTAAAAAGACCCTGGGTCGGCAATGTTAGGGAAATGGAAAATGTTATTATACAGGGAATACTATTTTCCACTACCGATGAAATCACACCTCGTGACATTAATTTTAATGAAATCCTGCCGGATGATTCACGTATGGAACATTCTTTCCAACAACTGCCCTATAAGGAAGCCAAAGAGCAGACTTTGCAGCACTTTAATGCGGGTTATATCGGCAATCTTCTTGCCTCAAGTAACGGAAATGTTACCCAGGCCGCACGATCTTGCGGACTGGAACGTCAGGTATTGCAGCAAATTATGCGCCGTTATGGCATAAAAGCTGATCCTTTCAGAAAAAAATCATGATAAGTTACGTAATCATATGCGCCGTAGCATTTACGGTCTCAGGTCTGACCCTTTTTTCCGGGTTCGGATTAGGTACTTTGCTTATGCCTGCCTTTGCCCTGTTTTTCCCAATTGAAGTGGCAGTGGCAGCCACTGCCATCGTTCATCTGGCTAACAATATCTTCAAAGTAGGTATAGTTGGTCAAAAAGCCGATTTTGGCACGGTGATGAAATTCGCTTTTCCGGCAGCAGTGACGGCCATTTTTGGTGCTTTGCTATTAAATTACTTCACAACCGTTGAGCCTATCACCCAATATATGTTAGCCGGTCGAACCTGCACCATAACAACAGTAAAACTGGTCATTGCAATGTTGATGCTGATCTTTGCGTTTATCGAATTAAACCCAGGTTTAGAAAAACTTGCTTTTGATACCAGATACATCCCGTTAGGTGGAGCACTGTCGGGATTTTTTGGAGGTATATCCGGCCATCAAGGTGCTTTGCGCACTGCCTTTCTGATACGAGCAGGGCTTCATAAGGAAGTATTTATCGGAACTGTTGTTGTTTCAGCAGTATTTGTGGATATCTCACGTCTAATCGTTTATGGTATCACTTTCTTTTCAAGAGATTTTGAGGTGTTGAAAAATCATGGAGGGATTGAGCTCGTTGTTGCCGGAACACTGGCTGCATTTCTTGGTGCGTTTATCGGCTCGAAAATGGTTAAAAAAATCACCATGCAAATCATCCGGATCATAGTTGGTGTACTTCTGCTTCTACTGGCTTTCGTACTTGGCATCGGTATGATATGATAAATAGACCAACGTGTAAATCGTGGCGGAGAAATTTCCAAATGCCAAAAAAAATCTTCAGTGCCATCTTCATTTGCCTTTTTCTATCTGTCGGCTGCGGTCAGGATGAGCCGGCGATTAAAGTTGACCTGAGCAAAAAAGAACAGGTAAGCCTCAAAGAAGAAACTGACGTCATTACCTATGCCTATCTTCCCCAATATTCCCACACGGTTTCCTATCAACGACATCACCTGCTGGTAGAATTTTTGCGCAAAGAAACAGGTCTCAATATAAAACAAATATTTCCGGACACCTTTGACCAGCACATGACAATGGTCGGTCAAGGTAAGATTGATATTTCTTATTCCAACCCTTTTATTTATGCCAAAATTGCGCACCGATACGGCGCACAAGCTTTTGCGCGTATCGCCGAAATTTATAATCAGGAAAATTTCCGGGGCCAGATCATTTGCCGGGCGGATAACCGGCTCATCAAGACGATTGCCGATTGCCGTGGCAAAAGCTGGTTAGCCGTTGATTCCACTTCTGCCGGCGGTTATCTTTACCCATTGGGTCATTTTATTGACCATGGCATTCAAAAAACAGATTTCAGCGAAATTGCCTTTGCTCCCGGGCCCGGTGGCAAGCAGGAAAAAGTGGTTCTGGCGGTTTATGCCGGGAAATACGATGTGGGCACCATCAGGGAAGGAACCCTGAACGTGGTTGCAGATAAAATAGATATCAACGAAATTTGGGTCATCGCCAACACCCGCTGGTATCCGGGCTGGGTTTATGCTGCCAGGGCGGGTCTGGACCCCAAGATTGTGGAAAAGATAAGAAAAGCACTATTGAAGCTTGATTTTAATCAAAAAGAACACCAACACATATTAGAAGCGGCCGATTTCATCAGAGTGATACCTTCAGAAGATCGAGATTTTAACCCGATAAGAGAATTGGTTGCCAGGGTGGGCATAAGCCTGGAAAAATAATGAAATTAGGATTACGCAGTAAGATTTATTTTGGGATGTTTTCTCTGCTCCTGCTCCTGGGAATTGTCATCTTATTTGTCGTCAGCGGGGTCATGACAGAATCTTTACTGGAAGAGAACCGAAATCGCGGTATTTCCATTGGCGTTAATCTTTCGGCCCGCATAACAGAACCCATTCTGGCCATGGATTTTTTAAGAATGAAGACCCTGGTTGATAAAACAGCCCAATTAAATGATGATATTTTCTATACTTTTGTCCTGGACGCTGGCGGAAAACCCCTTGTTCACACTTTTAAAGGCGGTTTTCCGGTGGATCTCAAAACTGCGAATATCGTCTCGGATCACCAGAAATTTTCGATGCGACTGCTGGATACCGGTGAGCAGTTGATTTATGATTATGCTGTTCCTGTTTTTATCGGTGAGGACCGGCTCGGAACCGTACGGCTGGGATTGCTTCGAATTAGAATCCAGAAAGCGATAAACCGCATTATGTTGAGTGCCTTCCTGTCCACCATATTTGTTATACTTATTGCCGGGTTTGTGGGAGCGTTCCTTGCCCGTCCCGTAACCCGGCGCATTAAAATCCTTCATGAGTCATCAGAGCAGGCATTGCGGGGAAATCTGGATATCCATACTGCGCCGTTGTTAAAAAAAAATTGCTGGGACATCATGAATTGTAATAAACAGGAGTGCCCTGCATACGGAAATTTACATCATCGCTGCTGGTATATTGCAGGGACCCTTTGCCCAACTTGTGTCGAAGGCGAATATGCCAAAAAGATAACCAGTTGTCAAAAGTGTCCGGTTTATCGAAAATGCTCGGGGGATGAAATTCAGAGTTTTGCCGAGAGTTTCGATACCATGACACAATCGTTAAAAGCCCATCTTTCCGACCTGCAACATGCAGAAAAAACATTAAAAGCACAAAGAGAATTGCTTCAGACTATACTGGATGGCATACCCGATTTCATATCTCTCCAGGATCGTAAGACGGTATACAAGTCAATTAACAATGCATTTTGTAAGATAGTGGGCAAAAAGAAAGATGAAATCGTCGGGAAGACCGATTTTGACCTCTTTCCCTGGAAGCAGGCCCAAATCTACCACCAAGAGAATCTGGCCATATTCGATACAGGCAAACCCCTGATTAAAGAAGATAAAATCTCAAGCCCCAAAGGTGAAAAATGGCTTCATATGGTAAAAATTCCGGTTTTTGAAGCTGACGGAAATGTTGCAGGGCTTTTGTGCAGCGGCCGGGATATTACGGAACTCAAGCGGGTCCAGGAACACCTCACCCAGGCGCAGAAGATGGAATCCGTGGGACAGTTGGCCGCGGGTATCGCCCATGAGATTAACACTCCCCTTGGTATTATTTTGGGATACGCCCAACTTCTTCTTGAAGATGTGGATGAGGATGGCCAGATATATGCAGATATCAAGACCATTGAAAAACAAACAAAAATATGCCGTAAAATTGTGGCTGATCTTTTGAGATTTTCCAGGCGCATGGAAAGTATTGTGACCTCGCTCGACATAAATCAATCTATTGAGGAAGTGGTGGCAGTTGTGGAACATACTTTCAAATTAGAACGGGTTATTATTGAAAGAAATTATGGATCGAGTTTACCCTCTATTATGGGGGACAAAGACAAGCTCAAACAGGTTTTCGTTAACTTGCTCAACAATGCCCATGATGCCATTGAAAATGACGGCGTTATAACTATTACAACCCGTTTTAATGAGGACAATAATGAGTTGATAATTTCTGTAGCCGATACAGGCATTGGCATTTCATCCGAGAATGTGGAAAAAATCTTTGACCCTTTTTTTACAACCAAAGGGGTAGGTAAAGGGACGGGTCTGGGACTGTCGGTAACCTTTGGTATTATCAAGGAGCATGGTGGAACAATAGAAGTCCAAAGTCCGCCAGGATTTGCAAAAAAGAAAAATAGCGAGGATAAGCCAGGCGCTGTGTTTATTATTCATTTACCCGTTTCCGGTCATATGCAGTAAAAAATCCTGGCCCAAAGGGTCGGGTTTTGGTTTGCCCCAGAGGGGATTTGTTTTATTGAAAGTTCATCAACTTATTGAAATTCCAAATAACAAATCCCAAAAAACAAATAAATAACAATGACCAAAATTCAAAATCCCAAACAAAAAAACAATCGCTTTGAACCGGTTTGTAATTTGTAATTTGAGATTTACCCGCCTAAGGCGGGTTAATTTGTAATTTGCCTGCCCGCCGTTCTTTTGGCGGGGTGCTTGGAATTTGTGATTTAAGATACCAAACTCCAAGGCAGAGCCGGAGAACTCTGACCTGGTCCAAAGGACCAGGTTTTTCAGGGCAAAACAAATGGGATGGTATAAGAATATAAAAGGAGAGAGAGACAATGGCGAAAATATTGGCATTGGATGATGTGTTGGATGCTGTAAATCTCATCAAAAGAATTTTACAAAGAAAAGGACATGAAGTTTTTACCTTTACAGAAGAAGAAGAGGCCCTGAATTATGCTCGATCCAATGAGGTAGATCTTGCTATTTTAGATATTAAGTTAAAAAAGATTAGTGGTGTGGAGGTGTTGGAAGAGCTTAAAAAGGTAGCACCTTCAATACGTGTTATTATGCTGACCGGTTATCCGACCATAGAAACTGCACGGGAATCCTTAAAGCTGGGTGCAAACGAATACTGCGTAAAACCCATAGACAAGGATGAGTTGGAGGAAAAGGTGGCGGATGTGTTAAAAGATTAATCGTTTGTACCGGTTTCCAGATAGGCCAGGTAATGAAAATATTCTTGTACAAACTTACCTGAAACAGTTTCCGCCATAGAAAAAAAGAGAGCGTCTTTTTCAAGAAATGATCCGGAAAATGCAAAGAAAATATTTCGAGAGATATCAGACAGCATGTTGTTGACAAGATCAACATCAATCCGCTTTTCGGGCATACCATAAAATCTGCACCTTATGGGTCTGTATGGGTACAGGCAGCATTTTGACTCTCTGTTTAACGGACACAAAATCTTCTCTTTGTTGTAAGCTTCAATCAGGCTCTTTTTGTCCGCCTCAGGATCATCTCCTTTATTATCCAGAATACGCTGCAACGCCCTTGTCTTTTTATAAACTTCGACAGCTTCTTGAATAACTTCCAACCTTACATTACTTTTTAACGTCCTGTTCATTTTATTGTTCAGGTAGATCACCTCTATTAACTGGAGGTCAACATAATGTAAACAGCATTCATCTGTTTCAAGCCCGCAACTCTTAATCTCTTCGATGGTTTTACCGGCCTTCTTGACATCCTCATCTATTTTTTGAGCCAAGGCCTCATATTCTGCAAAATAGGTGCTCAAATCAACGACATTTTTGCTTTCCAGGGAGGGCTCTCTTATCTTTAACACACCGGATTTTTTACCATATTTTTTCAAAAGCCTCCATTGGCTGTAGCTTGCCGGAGTTGCACGCGTATATTTTAGCTTTTTGGACGCAACTTTTAAACCGAGCCCTCTCCTCAGAAGATAGGAGGTAACAAAGGTACCGGTTCTCCCGATCCCGTGGCGGCAGTGAACCAGGATCTTTTTGCCCAGATAGATAGCCTCATCCAGCCAGGCAAGCCCCTTTTCCATCTCCTCCATGTCGGGCGCGGTTTCGTCCACTATGGGCAGATAATAGACCTCAAAGCCTCTGTCTCCCTCAATTTCATGCAGATCACTAAACTCCGCACAAAGATTGACGATGGCATCTACACCCTGTGATTTTATGGATTCGAGTTCGGCATACGACATGGGCGCGTAGCCAACGGCCAGATCGGGCGTTATCCACGTAAGCTGGTATTCTGAATTAGTCATTTATTATTAGGTGTTGGTTGTCACTGGTTATTTGGACTTTTTACGAAGCCATCAATCTTCAATTGAACTGAAATGATACCGCCCGTTCATAAAATCATCCACAAAACCTTCAACCAGGGAGGCATCTTTAAGATACATGTCCATCAATCGGGTTGCACCCAGAAGGCGCCCCACCATGTCCAGTTTTTCAGCTATGGTTTTCCGGTCACCCTCCTTTAACTGGCCGTCTATAAGATCCCCTTTTATATCCACCATAAATCCAAGGCGTTCCAAAACACCACCTATAAAACCGGCCCTTAAAGATTTGCCGTGGGGATCCCCGCCTCCACCGGAAAACCTAAACAAAATATAGTTTTCGTCTGTCTTATCTCCACAGATCGTGTCCAGAATAACAAAATGATAGCCGAAACGCAGATTAAGATTAAGGTAATCATTGGCAAGTATAGCATAACTTCCGAATCGGGCTGAATCTGCGCTTATGATCCCACCGCTCATGACAATTTTATCGTATTCTTCCCAGTCAAAATGGGTAAATTCCGACCACTGTATATCAGGATGATTCAGTCCGCTAAAGACCGCCCTCATGGGAGCACTTATAATAGCTTCCATCCTCACCTCTTGCTCGTTGGAAACTTTCTGCTCGATGCCGCCTCCCACATCAAGGACATAAAACAGCATGGGGATCTTGGATATGAGTTTTTTCGCTCCCTTTTTTCGGCCTCCCTTTCTGTCGCCCATGGAAAACATTTCTTGTACCGCTTTCTCATGGGAAAATCGGATAATATCATGCAGCGATCTGCACTCTTCCGGTTTAAAGGACTTGGAAGCCGGATCCACAAGTTTCAATGGAGAGACAAACCTTATAACATATCTTAATTTACGCATAAAGGGGCTGTTTGACAAAAGATCCTTTTGTGCACAGGGACTCTCAATCAATGAGCTGACAATACCGTCGTAAACAACTTTGCCGTCCGCATGGACGGTAACCTCCCTTCCCGGAAGCAAATTGGTAGTGGCAACATCCGTATTAACCAGGGTGGGCACACCGAATTCCCGGGCAACAGACGAAAAATGCCCGGCGGTGCTTCCCGTATCGGTTACAACGGCGTTTAGTCTGTCCATAACGGTTACATAATAAGGGGAAGCATTTCCGGCCACAAGGACGGCACCTTTGGGCAGGTTTTCCAAATCTGTTTTGCGGTCGATTTTAAAGACACGTCCTGCCCCGATTCCTGATGAAGCCGTTTCTCCGCCAGAAACCAGCACGGCATTTTTGATATCATCAAACTTGCACTCCTCTGTAGGCGTATACACTTCTTCTATCTTTAAGGGTCTTGATTGAAGAATAAAAAGCCGGCCTGCAATATCCTTGCACCATTCAATATCCTGCGGTACTCCATAAAAACTTTCGAGTTTGGTTCCCCACTTTGTCAGAGTCAAGACAGAGTCACGGTCAATGGAGCAAATTTGTTTTTTGTTATCATAAACCGGAATAACTTCTGTTGACCTGTTTTGCGCCAAGGTCATCTGCTTGTGTTTAACTCCCGTTTTTTCCATGACAATGGTGGGCTTTTCCTCTTTAGTTACTGTTATGATGTCCGGTGAGACTTCTCCGCTTACCAGTAATTCACCCAACCCCCATACAGAATGAATATTTAAATAATTTGATGTTGAATCGTCAATGTCCTGGGTGTAGATAATACCACTTGCCGTTGCATCTACCATTTCAAGAGCCAAAACAGCCATGGGTGTTTCAATGTCTGACAGACCATAGTTGATTCGGTAATAAAGGGCGCTTGGCGAATATTTGCTTGCAATTACCTGTTTATAGGCATCCAGGATGTTCTCTTTTTTAACATTTAAAGCCGTCAGGTACTGTCCTGCAAATGACGATTGTTCATCTTCGCACACAGCACTGCTCCGCATGGCAATCCTGACATCCCGGTTTTTTGTCCATTGACAGGCTTTGAATGCATTTAGAACCTCATTTTCGATGTCCGGAGGAATTCGGGAGTTCATGATTAAGGCCATTAGGTCATCAGATGTGTGGTCCAGGGATGGAGTGGAATTGATATCAAGACCGGCAAGTTTCTCGTCAATTATTTTTCTCAAATCATTATGTTCGATCAAATAAAAAAAGGCATTGGTGGTAATCACAAACCCACTGGGTATGGGCAGCTCAAGGTCTCTTTTAATAACAGACAGTTGTAGTGCTTTTCCTCCAACCAGTGAACGGCCGTCTGGAGGTATCTCATCTAACTGAACGGTAAATGGCGGAGAAAAGTTATATTCCGGCGGTGCGAGCATGAATCTGATATAGAAATCGAACTTCTTGAAATAGTCCTTGAGATTCAGATACCGGGAAGGGCACATCCTGGACAGGTCTTCTATGATGCCGGATACAGATTCAGCCAGCCGGTCATATTTTTTCGCAATAACCTGAAAATCAACTCTGATCCGGTTATAATAGATCTCTTCCAGCTCTGCCATCACTTCATGGGCACACTTGTCATGGGCCAGCAGTGATTTAAACGCTTCGTACTTTTCTCTTAAAACCGTTCCAGGTGAAAATACCTGATACGTCCAGTATTTAAATAAGTTTTTTAATAGCACGAAGAAAACCTTGTTTATTGAAACTACCATTTACTAAAGCGAGCCGGTAATTCTATAATACTAAGATTAAAAATTATAACGGACATTTTACAAAATAGTCAATATTGAATTACTTTTTTGTCAGGGTAAACGCATTTGATTTCGGTGCAGCATAACGACGACGTGGAAGGTTCTCCCTGTATTGGGATTCAAATGCGTTTGCCCTGAATTTCTTGTAGTTTCTTACCATGCCGAAATTTTATTAGGTGTTGTCAAAAACAATAATCAAACTGAAGCTAAAATGCTAAAACCTGACATCTTGAAATGCTATTGACATCCGGCCTGTTTCTTCTTGACTAAGCTCTCTTACAAACCTATAGTTTAAAATCCAATCTGGACAAGCCGGAAACAAAAAAGACCGGTTTTATTTTTACCACGAAGATCACGAAGGGAAAGAAGAAAAAAAATATAACTTTCGTGTACTTCGTGGTGTGATCAAACTTTTTTTGCCACAAAATCCACAAAATTCAACTTTAAGGAATAAATTGCCTTTAAACATTTAAAGATCCCGGGAGGTATGATTTTGAACAACTTTTTTATGCGTGTTACAATATTATCAGCAATATTTTCTCTCTTTCTGTCTTTGAACAGCGCTTGTGCCGAAAAGACCACCGTGAGCGAGATCGTAAAAGAGCTTGGCCCATTAGAATCCACGGTAATTAAAGGTCCCCACGAACGATACCTTATTAATATGGGAACTATCCATAACATCAAAAAAGGCAATCTTTGGACCGTGTATTCCACAGGTGAGCAGGTGATTGAGCCTATCACAGGCAAAAAACTCGGTGTGTTGCCTGTACCTATTGCGATTTGCAAAGTTACAAGAGTGGAAAAACACTTTTCTGAAATATCAGTTAAGTGCTTTAAGAAATCATGCAGCATTAAATCAGGAATCACGGCAAAACGCTATTGCGAAATCAAAACCATGTTTTACGATGTTAACGGTTCCTCGTTCCGCCTGTACGAACTGATCAGGGCCAATCTTCCCTCACTTGACTGGCAGGGATACCAGAGCATTGAAAACTCTGCTGATGTCACACAACTTCCTGAAGGTGTGGTGATCGTCGCGGATAAGGGAAGAGTCACTATCTGGAGTGGGGGTGAGATATTGTCGATACATGATGAAATGACTTCTGCCCGAAGTCTGCCCCAACCTGCGCTCACCCAATCGACGCCACCCGTGACTGAAACAAAAGAAATCGACTCAAAGCAAAAAACCGTCACCAGCGCGCCGGGAATAATGATCCCTGGCCTGAGTACAAATCTGAAAATAGAAAATTACGAAGCCGTCACCAGTATTGACCATATTGTCGACAGCGTGGGAATAATAGAATCTGATAGAGCAAAAACACCCTATTTCATTTACCTTAGCAATAAAACCCTGTATGCCCTGGCCGTCGAAACCGGGAAAAGTTATCAGTATGCCTATAAAGGTTTTGGTGATATGGTCAATATGTCGCTGGGGCCGAACGGACTCATAGCTCTTAACATCTATATCCAGGGCGAAGGCATGAATTCACGAATTCTCAAATTCTCAACCCGCGGATTTACAGTTCTTACAAAAGATATCGAATATATTTTAGAATTTCTGGACATGAACGGAAACGGTATTAATGAATCTCTGGTTGGCCAGGACTTTGATGCGGAAAGTTTTTTCGGCTCCGGAGTTTTTCGCCTTGCCGTTGATGATTCAGGCAGAATAACTCAACATGATTCCATGGATACCCCCAAAGGTTTCAACCTGCTTGGAGCGATTATGGCTGACCTGGACAAAAACAAAATTAAAGAAACAGCTTACTATAATCCTGGAGGAAAGCTGGTTGTATATGAAGCCAACAAACAGAAATGGGAATCCCCCTCACGTTTTGACCCCATAAAAATCATGCTTATTGACGACATTGTCAATGAATCCAACGCACCTAGAGATGTACCGGTATGGCCTCAATCAGCCTTGTTTAACGAAGACCATGTCCTTTTTGCAGTCGTACCATCCAACCAGACCGGTATCTGGAGCATTGTAGGCGGCAGATCCAAAAATGGCGGACTTGGTGTCCTCTGCCCCAGTAACGGAACATACGCCTTCAGGTTGCTGACCACTAAGTTCCAAGGACCGGTCCAATCCATTTTTATGTATGATAACGAACTTTACATTGCTGTTGTTGAAGGAAACACCTTTACTGGCCAAGGAAAAACCCATATTATTTCGGTACCCATGAACGTGCTTAAAAAAAGCATAAAGTAATCGATGAAGTCTCTACAATTTTGGATATTCCAAACCATGCTGTTATGACTCAAAAAATTAAAAAAAAAGAAAATTCCCCTCTGCAAACAGTCGGGGCTTTCATTAATAAAGAAGGGTATCGTTTAAATTTTTTCTGAACTTTGCCGACTAAAAGGTCAACGGCTGATATTCATTTAATAAATCAACCAGAAAAGGTGACCCTTCAATCTCTACCCCCGGAATCATCTCATCGGGGGATAAATACCTGTGATTCACTCAGGCCTTGCAGGCGTATATCGTAGCGCCATGTTCCGTCAGATAATCGATAAACGGTTTCATTTCTTCACCTGTAGATGCCTTTGCTCCATCGGCCATGCCAAATTGAGCCCAGTGAATTGCATCATCCACAAGAAATACCTTAACATCATGTCCCTTTTCGCAGGCTACCTGAGCAAATTGGAATGCACGGGTCGCGCGCCCTGCCTTTTCAAATCCATTGGAAATAACGAACAGGAACTTTTTCACAGTTTTCACCTCCTATATTTATTTGCGTTTCCGAATACCCTATAATTTGTAACATAAAAATTCCATTTTTTTAAAGCGGTATCTTTATGGACTATTTTTTTGGGTTAGCTCTTTTACTTTTTCTTCAGTATACCCAAGTGCTTTAAAATCCATAACTCCAGATGGGCTGTGGCAGTCATTGCATTGCAGAGATCGTTCTACGGTTACACCATGACTGAGTTGAAAGTAAACGTCATATTTTTTCGGTTTCCATGACCCGCTGTATGGTCGTCCACTTGCATTGACACCGGCCCTAATAGCCTTTTCTATATCACCGGTTTTGGCAAACACTCCGAGTTTGAGCCATGGAAAATCTCCGGTTTGTGTATCCATCGGAGCAACACCCATGTATTTCTTAAAAGGTTGGATTTTGGATGACGGATCGTCGATACTTCCCTTTGGTACCACCCCCCGTGAAACACCATCGTACCAAAAATACACGGGGCGTATGATCCCGGTTTTTTCTTCAGCTTTGTAGATGCCTTTTTCCTCTATATATATACCGTTTTTTGTTGCATTTTTGTAAAAAACCCCTCCTGCGGAAACAACATGGCATGTTCGACAGTCTACCCGAACATGTTTGTTTAATGTTTCATTACTGTGAGGTGCTTGAGCATGACAATCTGTACACTGCACCCGTCTGGATACTTCCGGGGTAATGGTCGGGCCGGATCCCGGGAATCTGTGATTCTCCACACGGTGACATTTTGTACAACTCATATTACTTCTGTAATGGATATCATCTTTCATGTCAGCTCCTCTTTTATAATTCCAAAGAGCAACATAATGACAGCGCAAACAGTTGTTCTGGGTAGGTTTTCCAACACTTCTTGCTGCTTCCAGGCTCCTGTCCTGGGGAAGAATCCATTTCCCGTTTACTTGCTTTGGAAACCGCACTTTGGTGTCATACTTTGTTGCGTGACAAATGAGGCAGTCCAGTTTATCCTTGTCCTCATCCGTAGCTTTCGCCGGATCCACGGGCATGGGTCCGCCACCGATGTGGCAAAACCCGCATCCACCATGAGTATATTTTCCTTTATTCAAAACACCTAACCAGTTGATCGGGACGGCTGTCATCTGTAATTTGGAGTATTTGCCGCCATTTTTAAATTTTCCCGCCCACGTGTAATGGCTGGAGTTCATTATCTCATCTATGGCATCTTCGTGGCATTCTGCGCATGTGGATGGCCCAACATATTCTTCCAATTCCTGGTGCTCAAGAGGGCGGGTATAATCCATGGCACTAAACTTATCGGTATTTCCAGCATTGTTTGGGGAAGCGAATAAAAAAATAACTCCTAAAGAAAGCATGGCAAACGAGAAAAATTTTAATGATTTCATCTAAACCTCCTTTTATTTAGTTCCCAAATAGAAAATACACCCGGAAAATGGATTTCATTTATAATACTTAAGGTGTAGACAAAATTGATGCAACACCTTCTTGATCAAGATTTCCTTAAAATTAACTATTGGATTTTGGATCGTCTTCCACCATAATCTTTTCACTATTAAATTACCTTTAGTATGATAGCAGTTAAGATCGAGGTAGTAAATTGCTATTTCTTCCAAGCCTGTTCTTTTTTTGTTTTTCATCCCGATGTTGCAATACAGATGCCAATTAAGATTGACGGCTTCGTATAAAGTCCAATTTCTGCGTTGCGCTTCATTTCGTGTTCATTGCGGCGTACATAAGTACGCCTCATTCCACAAAATTCGCGACGCCTTGAACTTGAACTTTTTACTTTGCCGTCTCAATTTTGACTTTTTATGAGTTCATCAAGATTGCATCCAGGTTTTTGCTTTCCGGTTTCGGGTTGATGGATAAAATAGCGTGGAATTGAAGTTCTGGTTAAAAGTTTTTTTTGTCATCCAACCGTCAATCTGTTAATTAATTGAACAGCATTTGTGTTTATATATTGAACAATAAGAGGTTCGTGTTTGTGCATAAGTTTGACAGTCATTGAAAAACCGTGGTGGATGCGATGCAGGAGTCAACCCGTCCGAAGCGGCGTAAATTTCAACCATATTAAGGACGAGGTTCTGGAGCCAGATAAAGCGATTCAGCATTAATTTTAAAAAAATCCATTAAACCTGATTTGTGGCATATTATTTGCTGATTAAAAATCAGGGGTTGACTTGGCAACCTCCTTTTTCATTTTTCTCCCCCTTCATTGGCAAATCGGCCCGTAAGGGATAAATCCTTAGGGTCGATTTGTTATTTTTTAAGGGGGTTATATTGACATTCGCATTTGCGAGAGTATCTTTGTAGCAAACAAATATAGGAGATAAACAAAATGAGTAAATGCTCAAATCATCCAAACAGAGAAACCAGTTTTTTATGTTTAAAATATAATATCTATATGTGTGAGGAATGTCTAAAATGCCGTGATCCGGAAATTTACTGTAAATTTCGGTCGTCATGTCCGATCTGGTATATAAATAAAAGACAAGAGGATTGGGATCGGGAAGCCAGAGCCCAAGAAGAGGTTAAAACCTTTAAGGTTATTTTCAAACCTGAAGATAAAGAGATTTCAGTGCCTGAAGGAAGCACCCTGCTGGATGCGGCCATTGCTGCAGATGTGCATATTAATGCCTCCTGCAACGGCAAGGGGGCATGCGGTAAATGCAAATTGATCATAGAATCGGGTAATATTAAAAGCGAACCCACGTCCCTGCTAAGCGATCAGGAAAAAGAAAAAAGCTATGTTCTGGCCTGCCAGACAAAAGTACTTGGTGATGTTACCGTAAAAATTCCGGAAGAAACCATAGCGCGTAAACTTAAAGTTGCCGGTATGGGCAAGGAAGCTACAGATCGGTTTAAAGGATTAGTGAAAGATATTCAGCCCATGCTCATAGAGATCCCCCTTGAACTTGAGCCGCCTACTCTGGACGATTCGTCCAGCCTTGAGCCGCCTACTCTGGACGATTCGTCCAGCGATCTGGACCGGCTCAACCGTGGATTGAAAAAAACCGGTTGTTGTGATGTTGACAGATTGAGTGTGGGAATTAAAGTCATGCGAGAATTAGCGACTGCCATGCGGGAAGAGAACTGGAACGTCACGGTATCTGTTATGCGGAAAAAATGTTCAAATGAGATATTGAATGTCAGACCCGGGAACGGCAAAGAAAAATCATTGGGACTTGCCATCGATGTGGGCACAACCTCTATCGTGGTTTACCTTGTTGATATGACCGATGGTTCCATCATTGCTGCCACCTCGGGCCACAACAAACAGTCCGCCTGTGGAGATGATGTGATTAATCGGATTGTTTGTGCTGAAAAAGACGGAGTTGCTAAATTGAGCCGCATGGCCCTATCAACCATTAACAATTTAATAAACGAAGCGCTTGCCAGTGTAAACGGAAATTTTAAAGATATTAAAAATGTGGTGATTTCCGGTAACACCACCATGACACACCTGCTTTTGAAAATCGAACCAAGGTATATTCGGCGAGAGCCTTATATTCCCTCGGTTTCAGAATTTCCGATTTTAAAAGCTGGTAATATCGGCATAAAAGCCAATCCCATTGCAGCGGTATTTATCATGCCCGGTCCGGCCAGCTACGTGGGTGGAGACATCGTATCGGGTATGATTTACTCAGGGCTTCATCGAGAGGAGGCCTTAACTCTGTTTATTGATGTGGGGACCAATGGGGAAATCGTTCTGGGCAACCAGGACTGGCTGATGACGGCTTCTTGCTCTGCCGGTCCGGCATTTGAAGGCGGGGGGGTCCGCTGGGGTATGCGTGCAGAAGAAGGAGCCATTGAAAAAGTATCCATAGATCCGGAAACACTTGAACCGACTTTTTCCACAGTTGGTGATGTTTCACCCCGCGGTATTTGCGGTTCCGGCATGATCGATTTAATATCCGAAATGCTGATCACGGGTATTATCGGCCAAGACGGAAAGTATAAAATCGATCAAAATCATTATAGAATGAAACATGATGGTAAAGATTTATCCTATATCATAGCATTTGCGGATGAAACGCCTATGCAAGAGGACATTGTCTTTACTGAAATTGATATTCACAGTTTAACGTTGAGCAAAGGAGCTGTATATGCCGGATTTATGGTTCTTTTAGAGCAGGCGGGGCTCGATTTTTCTATGATAGACCGGGTTCTAATCACCGGTGGATTCGGCCAGTATCTTAATGTTGAGAAGGCGATAACCATCGGTCTTCTTCCGGACATAGACCACGACAAATTCCAATACTTAGGTAACAGCTCAATTGCCGGCGCTTATATGGCCCTGCTTTCAGATGACTACAGAAATGAAGCCAGGGAGGTTTCAAATAATATGACTTACATAGACTTTAGCAGTAACAACCGGTTTATGGATGAATTTACATCGGCACTTTTTTTGCCGCATACTAATCTTAATGCATTCCCGAGTGTAAAAATAAAACAGGGAAATTAAAAAGCCATATCCGTCTTCCATACTTCCCAGACTTTACCTACCAGATCAGGCCCTGGCTTGAGAGTCGGTTTTCCTGGTTGCCATCCGGATGGGGTTGCTTCCGTGCCCTTGCTGTCCCGTACAAGCTGGAAGGCCTGGATTTGTCTTAAGGCTTCACTGACATTTCTTCCCACC
>JAFDHQ010000140.1 GCA_019308685.1 Deltaproteobacteria bacterium | reverse complement strand
TTAAAGACGTGGATGTTGTCCGTCTGTAATGGAGGCATAAGCACTGTGGTTGTGAATGGATTCGAAATTTTCAGCACTCACGGAAAACCAGGTGATATTGCTGTCCTTTTTCAATTCATCAGCGATATCCCGCACAATATCCTCGACAAACTTCGGGTTGTTATACCCCTTTTCAGTCACATGCTTTTCATCCGCCCGTTTCAGGATGGAATATACTTCGCATGAAGCGGATTTTTCCACCAGTTCGATCATATCTTCGATCCAGATAAATTTTTTAAATCGCGTGCTTAACCGCACATTTCCACGCTGATTATGAGCGCCTGCATCACTGATCTCCTTTGAACAAGGACAAACAGAAGATATGGGTACAACAACGACGAGTTCAATGTCGGTCTTACCCTCCGAATTGCTTGAGCCCAGAATACTGCATGTATAGTTCATCAAACCCACAGTTTTACTGACCGGAGATTCTTTTTTAATAAAATAGGGAAATGTCACCTCAATACTTGCCGATGCGGCATTTAAATATTTTTTCATTTCCTCAAGGATTCCGGAGATTTTTTTTAGTGCAACCTCCGGGTGGAACATGTGTAGAATTTCCACGAATCGGCTCATATGGGTCCCCTTGTATTTATGGGGCAAATCAACATACATGCATATGGAAGCTACCGTGTGTTGAATTCTGTTTTTCCGGTCCAATACGGTTATGGGATATTTAAGATCCTTTATCCCGACCTTGTCGATAGGTATGTTGCGATCATCGTGCTGATTCTGAATATCTTTCATTTGAGTAAATATTCTTTTTTTACATGACTCATTGCCTTGAAAATATTCCCCTTAACCTTCCTATTCGTTCTGTAAAGCTGATTCAAAAAGCCTTTTATCTCCTGTCGTTTCGAAACCTTTGAGGTTGGGCATGCATTAACGAAATCCGGGTAACCTTTTTCCCGTGCAAAACGTCTTATAACTTCCTCATCAACAAACGAGAGAGGCCTTATCAAGGTGAACCTTTCCTGAAAAAAAGATTGGGAAGGAACCATAGTACTGATTTCCCCGGCATAGCATATGTTCAAAAACAGGGTTTCGATGATATCATCCTTGTTGTGACCGAAAGCCAGTTTATTACATTCAAGTTCATCCGCAATTTCAAAAAGTCGTTTTTTTCGCAACCGGGAACACAAAAAGCATGGATTTTCCCTATTCCGAGAGCTGTGTGCTACAATTCCATAATCCGTGTGTTCAACCCTGAGTTCAAAACCGATTTTTCTACAATATTCTGAAAGAGATTGACTATACCCATGCTCAAATCCCGGATCAACATACACGGCAAACAACTTATATTTTATAGGAATACGGGACAAACGTTCATTTAAAACCCACATCAAGGTCAAGCTGTCCTTGCCGCCGGAAAGCGCCACTAAAATTCTATCCCCGTGGGATATCATATCATACCGGTGGAGAGCTTTGCCCACATCTCTGTTAATCACCTTGTATGTATTGCTGCTTTTTGACAATAGATATAAATGGGTCCCTTACTGACTTTCCTCTTCATTTTCTTCGATGGTAATTTTTCCGGCAGCGATCTCACGCATTGAAACAACAATATCTTCATTTTTAGGTGAACTCACAAGGTATTCCGATCCCTCACGAATCTCTCTTACACGCTTGGCCACCATGTTGACAAGTAAAAAACGATTTTTTACCCGTTTCAGGCAATCCTCTATTGTAATACGAGCCACAAAATCCTCCGTTAATAATTATAGTTATGATTTCATAATGATCGAAAAGAACTTAGTTTGCTTCCCTCATCCCGCATAAATCTACAAAATTTCTACGAGTTCATAAAACCTTTTCCCGCCCGGTGCTTGGAGAATTATCTCATCTCCGGGTTTTTTCCCGATAATCGCTTTTCCCAGCGGTGAAGACACAGAAATGCGTCCTTTTTCGATGTTCGCTTCATCCGGCCCCACAAGCTGATATGTAACGTTTTCGCCGGTATCTATATTTTCAAGAACCACATAACTGGCAAATACAGCCCGATCATTGGAAAGTGTCCGGGAATCAATGATATCTGCCCGGGCCAGTTTATATTCTAAATCACTTACCCTGCCGTCAATAAAGGCCTGTCGGTCTTTGGCAGCGTCAAACTCGGCATTTTCCGTTAAATCTCCATGGCTGCGAGCTTCCTCAATCGCCTGGATATTTTTGGGCCGTTCGACTTTTTTAATATATTCCAATTCTTTTTTAAGAGCCTCATAGCCCTCTTTTGTAATGGGCACTTGTTCCAAATTTATATCCTTTATAAGTATTTATTTGCAAGAATTTCCGCTATCTGAACCGCATTGGTTGCAGCACCCTTTCTGATGTTGTCAGCCACAACCCACATATTTATACCGTTTTTAATGGATTCATCATTACGAATGCGACCCACCAGTGTCAGATCCTGTCCGACAGCATCAATGGCAAGCGGATAAACGTTATTTTTCGGATCGTCAACCACTTTAACACCGGGTGCATTTTTAAGAATAGACTTCACCTCTTGTGCGGAAATATTTTCTTTGGCTTCAATATTGATCGATTCCGAATGCCCGTAAAATACCGGCACACGAACGGTTGTCGCTGTTACCCCTATGGTATCATCCTCAAGGATTTTCCGTGTCTCATAGACCATCTTTGTTTCTTCCTTGGTATAACCGTTGTCCAGAAACACATCGATATGCGGCAAACAGTTAAACGCTATGGTATGAGGATAAACCTTATTCTCGCAACTCTTGAAACTAAGAATGGCCCGGGTCTGAGAATCAAGCTCTTCAATGGCTTTTTTGCCGGTCCCGGAAACCGCCTGATATGTGGAGACCACGATCCGTTTTATGCCAAATTTCTTATGCAACGGATACAGCGCCACAACCATCTGAATGGTTGAACAGTTCGGGTTTGCGATGATTCCCTTATTTGTGTATTGCGCCACTGCATGAGGGTTGACTTCCGGAACCACTAGTGGGACATCCGGGTCCATACGCCATGCACTTGAATTGTCTATAACCACACATCCGTCTTTTGCAGCAAAAGGCGCAAATTTTTCACTAGTTCCACCACCCGCTGAAAAAATGGCAATGTCCATGCCTTTGAAAGAACTTTCTTTCAATTCCTCAACAGCAACCGAGTCTCCCCTGTAGTCCATCTTACGCCCCATAGAGCGGCTTGATGCTAACAATTTAATAGAGTTAATCGGGAATTTTCTTTCCTCAAGACACGATACCATCTGATTCCCGACAGCACCGGTTGCTCCTGCGACGGCAACATTAAATTTTTTTTTAGACATCATGAATTTCCATTTTTTGCTTTAATATACTCTGCCACAAGATCTCCAACCTCCGGTGTGCTGTATCCCATTTTTCCGGCGCCGACATCTTCGAGATCATCACGCAGTACTTTAATCACTCCCTCCTCTAACCAGGAAGCAGCCTTGGGTTCGCCCAGGATTTCAAGCATAATCTGGGCCGCTGAAATGGCAGCGATGGGGTTAATGATATGCTTGCCGGTATATTTCGGAGCTGATCCACCGATGGGTTCAAACATTGAAATCCCTTCAGGATTGATGTTTGCCCCTGCAGCGATTCCCATTCCTCCCTGAATCATTGCAGCCAAATCGGTTATAATATCTCCAAACATGTTATCTGTTACAATAACATCGAACCACTCCGGGTTTTTTACCATCCACATGCATATGGCATCCACATGAGCATAATCTGTTTCAATATCGGGATACTCTTTAGCAACCTCATTAAACGTCCGTTCCCACAAATCAAATGCAAATGTCAGCACATTCGTCTTGCCGCAAAGCGTCAGCTTTTTTCTCTTGTTTCTTTTTCTGCAATATTCAAAAGCATATCTGATACACCGTTCCACCCCTTTGCGGGTATTGATCGATTCTTGTATGGCAACTTCATCCAATGTGCCCCGTTTTAAACAACCTCCGGCTCCGGCGTAAAGGCCTTCGGTATTCTCTCGAACAACAACAAAGTCTATATCGTCAGGCCCCTTTCCCTTCAAGGGGGTATCCACACCTTCATACAGCTTAACCGGTCTCAAATTGATATACTGGTCAAAATAAAACCTCAGCTTCAAAAGTATACCTTTTTCGAGAACGCCGGGTTTCACATCGGGGTGACCGATGGCCCCGAGATATATCGCATCTGATTTTGATAGTATTTCAAGTATGTTATCAGGCAATACCTCTCCTGTTGCTTTAAAATGCTCGCCGCCTAAATTATACTCTTTAAAATTCAGTCCGAAATCGAATTTACTTGCCACGGTTTCAAGGACTTTGATCCCCTCCGCGACAACTTCCGGTCCGGTACCGTCACCGGGGATTACCGAGATATTATATTCTTTTGACATGGTAATATATCCAATTCGTCGATAGAAGTTTGTTTGCTTCGTTCATCATTGGTGTTGATCGAACTTGAAATAGTGCCAATCAATATTTATGAGTTCAATAGGTTGTAAAATTTCCAAAATATTCAATTGTTGTATTCACACAACACCGATACATTGAGCATTACATTGAGTCGTTAAACGGAACTCGAACCATTCTCTTCTAATTCAACGGTTCCCGACGGTTTTCGCTTTATTTTTCTATGGGTTTTAAGTGCAGTGAAAGGTCCTGAAGTAACATACATAATCCCTAAAAAGAACAGGGCAGTGGATGGCTGAGCGGCAATGAAAATTAATATGAGTATCACCATAACCAGAACATTGAAATTCATCTTTTTAAACAGCTCCGGTTTTTTAAAACTGTTGTATTTTACAGTACTGACCATTAAAAAAGAAAGCGTATAAAGCAAAACCAGAATGAATATGGGGTTCATGGTGACCATTAAGCTAAATTTGTGACAAAACAGAACCGTTGTTGCCGACATACCTGCCGCGGCCGGAATCGGAAGACCCACAAAGTGATCGCTGCTGACAGTACCAATCTGCGAGTTAAACCGGGCCAGTCGTAGAGCACCACAAGCCATGAAAAGAAATGCAGCCAGCCAACCGATTCTTCCAAGGGGTCTAAGCGCCCATAAATATATCATTAGACCCGGTGCAAGCCCAAAAGATATAAGATCTGCCAGAGAATCGTATTCGATGCCGAATTTGCTGGTGGTATTCGTAGCTCTTGCAATTTTACCATCCATAATATCAAACAAAACGCCAACAATAATGGCTATAGAAGCGGCGATAAATTTGCCGTCTATGGATGCGATAACTGCATAGAAACCACAAAATAGATTGAGCGATGTAATGATGTTGGGTAGAATATAAATTCCGCGACGCGATTTTTCTTTTTTAATTCTTCTTGTTTTTTTCATTTCATATCTCCCAAAACAGATGTTCCGGCCTTTACCCTGTTCCCAACAGCCACCTTCAACGTCGTGTCGGGCGGCAGGTAAACATCGAGACGTGATCCAAAACATATTAATCCAAAACGACCTCCGCGGGCAACCGTGTCGCCCTCCTGTAATTTACAGATAATACGCCTTGCAATCAGACCTGCAATCTGAACCGTACAAATATTCTTTCCTTCTTTAGTTTCAACAAATACGGCATTGTGCTCGTTATGCTTTGACGCCTTATTTAGATTAGCGGAGAAAAATTTTCCGGGGTAGTAATGAACCGCTTTTACTTGCCCTTCATGGGGGATGCGATTGACATGAACATTAAAAATTGACATGAAAATGCTGATTTTTATACACGACCCCTTAACAAAACGGCTGTTATCCACCGGAGCTGCGAAAACAACCTTGCCATCGGCCGGTGATACCACCGCACCGTCATAATTGGGTACAACACGATCCGGATCCCTAAAAAAAAAACAGATGGAAAAAGTAACGGCAAGACCGATCAACGCCGGAACGTTCATTTCCAAAAGGGCAAAGACAGCAGTGGTAAATACCGCGGCAAATATAAAAGGATGCCCTGCACGCGCCACGGGAAAGGCTGTATGATTCGGCGGATCGGACCAAGAAAAATCACTCATCAAATTGCCTCACATATGGCCCCAGTAAAATAGAAAAAAGTTTCACGGGGTAAAAATAATGAAAAAATGAAATAGTGGGATGTTGGTTTCTAAAGGGATTTTGTTATTTATTCATTTTTAACTAACCTGTCAAGATAGATGTTATCAATAACCCACCTTCCCCAAAACCCATTACTCCATCATTCCAGTATACCAAAATTCCAATTGTAACCTGCCCGAATGTGCTTTATAATAGCAGGCGCGGTGCCATAAACCTTATTTAATACCAATAAAAATAAAAATTGTCAATAATAACCGTACCAATTTCAGGGCAAACATATTTGATGAACTTCAAATTCAAGGCGTGCAAATTTTGTAATCATGAGGCGTACTTATCGTACGTTGAATGATTGCGAAATGCAGCACAACGCAGAAGTTGGACTTTTTACGAAACCGTCATATTTGATTCCCAATATAGGGAGAACGCTCCACGACGGAATGTATCTCTTCCCAATCGAATTCAATACACCAGACTTTTTGACATGTCTGTTTTTACGGACCTGTCAAATTTAGCTCTGCATCGGATCTTCGGATATATTGCGGCACAAATTGCGCGACATCATCCGTATCGCCATTTTTAAATCTATTCATGCTTAGATATGCTACCGTTGAAGCCCGAATAATATTTTGAAAAGAAGATGCAAAAAAAGCGAATTTTCCCATTTTATTTAATATCATCGTTTGATAAAGCAAAGCACCATCGCCGATAAACAAGCATGCTTCATTAAGGTCAAAAACCGCTTTTTCAGGGGAAAAAACTTGCTCATCGGTCTCATTTTTTAACTGACCGTGTTGAAACCGGTATCGCGAAAAGTAAACCTCCCCTCTACGCGCATCTATGAGTGGACAGATAAGATACGGGAAAAAAGACGCCTGCGCGGCAAGCGATTCAAGGCTTGAAATACCCACAACAGGTTTTCCCGATGCCGTTGCCAGACCCTTGACCGAACTTATGCCAATACGCAGGCCGGTAAAAGTTCCCGGTCCACGGGTAACGGCAAAACCATCCAGTTCAGAGAGTGTCAGACCCGACAACTCCATGACTCTGTTTATCATTTCCATTAAATGCTTGGAATGGGTCTGCTTCCTGGCAGTTGTCATTTCCGCCAACAAGGACCTTTCTTCGACCACCGCAATGCTACAGCTCCTTGTCGCCGTATCGACGGCAAGTATTTTCATATCACCCATTCCCCATAACAATTCCTTCAATGGCAAGGGAAAGAACTTTATCCATGTTTCTTACCGGAATGAACTTAATTTTGCGTTTGATGTGCGCCGGAATCTCGGCCAATTCTTTTTTGTTTTTTTCGGGAATAATAATCGTACGGATCCCGCCTCTAATAGCGCCCAATGCTTTTTCCTTCAATCCTCCTATCGGAAGGACCCTTCCTCTGAGAGTGATTTCACCGGTCATGGCGATATCTTTATTGACCGGTTTGTTCACTAAAACGGAAATAAGCGCTGTGGCCATTGCAATACCGGCGGAAGGCCCGTCTTTAGGAATTGCACCCGCCGGAACATGGATATGAATGTCCTTGTTGTCAAAAACATTTTCTTTAACGCCCAACATAGAAAGGCTTGCCCGGGCATAACTCAGGGCCGCTCGGGCGGACTCTTGCATAACATCTCCGATTTGACCGGTGATGATGAGCTCTCCCTTACCACCGATTAAAGACGCTTCTACATACAGAACATCACCCCCGGCCTGGGTCCAGGCCAGACCTGTGGATAAACCGACCTGACTCCTCTCCTGATCCATTTCAGGATAATATTTAGCCACGCCAAGGTATTGCTGTAAGTTGTTTTTTGTGATATGGAAACGACCTTTATCTCCTTCGGCAATTTTACGCGCCACCTTTCGAAAAAGAGCCCCTATTTCACGCTCAAGATTCCGTAATCCGGCCTCGGAAGTATATTCTTTTATGATCTGATACAATGCCGCCGGGCTTATAGATATATTTCTAACCTTTAAACCATTTTCCTTTATCTGACGCGGAATAAGGTGCCTTTGAGCAATCGCCTTTTTTTCTTCTTCCGTGTATCCGGGAAGTGTAATGACCTCCATTCTATCGAGAAGCGCTGACGGAATCGTGTCGGTCAAGTTTGCCGTAAGAATAAACATAACCTTGGAAAGGTCAAAGGGTAAATTAAGGTAATGATCACTAAAAGCCAGATTCTGTTCAGGGTCAAGGGCCTCTAAAAGAGCGGATGAAGGATCGCCGCGAAAATCAGAGCCGAGCTTGTCAATTTCGTCCATCATAAAAACAGGATTGTTTGTGCCGCATTGTTTTAAACCCTGCAATATACGTCCGGGCAACGCACCGATATACGTCCGGCGGTGGCCTCTGATTTCAGCTTCATCCCGGATGCCCCCCAAGGAAATACGAACAAACTTACGTTTCATTGCCTGTGCGATGGCTTGACCCAAGGAAGTCTTTCCAACTCCCGGCGGCCCCACAAAACATAGAATCGGGCCTTTCATTTTGGGATTTAGCTTGCGTACGCTTAAATATTCCAATATACGATCTTTTACCTTGTCCAGCGCAAAATGGTCCTTGTCCAGAACCTTTTTGGCTTGTTTGATATCGATGACATCTTTGGTCGTTTTACTCCAGGGCATATCGACCATCCAGTCCAGATACGTTCTCACAACCGAAGCTTCTGCAGAGTCGGGATACATTTTTTCCAGACGTTTTAACTGCTTTAACGCTTCTTTATTCGCTTCTTTGGACATCCTGGCGCTTTTAATCTTTTTTTGGTAATGCTTTATTTCCTCTAATTTTTCATCACTCTCACCCAGTTCCTTGTGAATCGCTCTAACCTGCTCTCGTAAAAAGTAATCTCTCTGATTTTTTGAAATTTCATCTCTGACATCAGACTGGATTTTGGCTTGCACAGATGACAACTCCACTTCCCGTGCAAGCAAATCGTTTACTTTCTTGAGACGTTTAACCGGATCGATTATTTCAAGCAGAATCTGGGATTCATCAATTTTCAATCTAAGATTTGACGCCACAAGATCCGCAAGCTTTCCCGGATCTTCGATACTTTCCAAAACCGCACTGACATCACTGGTCATTTCACCACGCAAAGCCAAAATCTTTTCGGAATGCTCCCGTATATTCCGCATTAGGGCCTCCATCTCCAGATTGATTTTCTTGATCGGTGGCTCAACAATGGTTTCAATTTTTACCCGATATAAAGATTTTTTTAAAACGTATTTAACAATCCTTGCCTTGGCAATACCCTGAACAAGAGCTTTAATGCTACCGTCAGGAAGTTTCAGAATTCGCAGGATCCGGCTCACGGTTCCGATGGTAAAAATTTGGTCTGGCTTGGGGTTTTCTATACCCGGGTCCTTTTGCGTTACGATTAACAAAAACCCGTCTTTTGATACTGCTTCTTCCACAGCGCGAACCGATTTTTTCCGTCCAACAAAGAGTGGGAGGAGCATGTCATTAAAAATTACAACATCCCTTACTGACAATAATGGCAGTATGTTGGGAAATTTTGTATCTTTGTCATCCTCTTCAATAATGCTGATAAGGTCATCCTTGTCAGTTTCGGCCATTTTTTTCTCCTGATATAATTATTACTTAATTTGTGCCCATCCATAAATTTATATTTGGCACAAATTAAGTTTCCAATGCAGAAATGAGCAATTTTTCGAAAGGTCAAGGAAATCAAGTAATTACACGCCCCGCCCCGAGCCGGAAACAAGCAATTCCGCAGATTGACGCAGAGGTTTCGGGAAAGGACCATTTCTGGATGTAAAATAATTTATTTTTTAAAATTTTAAATATTATAAGACATAATTCTTTTTTGACAATGTCAGCGCTGTCGATTTGGCACATTACCCGAATTTTAAACCACCCGGTTGCGAGCCTCTTCAAAATGTTCACATACTTCCTTGTATGCTCCGCTTTTTCATCGGCCCGCGCTTTGTGCTTAAACGAAATCCGCATTTTTGAGATGGCTTGTAAACTAAAGTCATCGAATCATATTGAAATGACAAGAAATCTGTTATTAGTCAATATAAAATTTGAATGAAAATTACATGCCAATCAAGAAAATTCTAAATAAATTTATTGGGGTTTTTAGTCCATTAAAAAAGCATACCGATTTTAAACTAAAAGATACCTCGCCCGAACCAACTTGTCATTGATAAAATAAAATAGAAATGTTATTTATTTTTTAAAATTTTTAAAGAGTTACTGAATTAAGACCGAATAAGCTATCATGGAACACCTCAATAAATTCTGGTATATGAATTGCTGAAATTGAGCTATGGTATAAAAAAAGGAA
>JAFDHQ010000011.1 GCA_019308685.1 Deltaproteobacteria bacterium | reverse complement strand
AAATTCCAAATAACAAATTCCAAATAACAAAAAAATCACAATGACCGAAATTCAAAATCCCAAACCTTATGATCTTGAAGGAAGTCAAACGAATTGAAAAAGATATTTTCATCAATACTGGAAAAATCGAAATAGTTTGGGTCATTGGTATTTGGAATTTGAGATTTGTTTGGAATTTGATGCTTGAAATTTGGGATTTCAAAAAATCTGTGAACGGTTAAAATATTTTTAAAGTCCACCAGTGACCAATGACAAACGAACGGAGAGAGTTTTATGTCGACAACCTGGCTCCCCTGCGGGGTTTACCATCAAAATTATTCTCAAGATCATGCCTGGTGGCAGACCAAGTTTATTAAAGGCAAAATGATCCTGCTCTTTATCATTTTGTTTGTCGTTATCCCGCTCGTTTCAGATTCTTACTGGCTCAGTGTTTGTAATCAGGTGGGCTACACGGTGCTTGGCGCTTTAGGGGTGCAGCTATTAATCGGCTTTTGCGGCCAGATAACCTTGGGTCATGCGGCATTTATTGCGGTGGGCGCATATACAAGCACTCTGCTTATCCTTGAGTTCCCCTGGCCCAAGGTTTTAATGGATTGGGGACTGGCTTATCCCATCAGTATATTTATTGCTGCAATTGTTGCCGGCATATGGAGTGTTTTGTTCGGACTTCCGTCTGCCCGGGTAAAAGGATTTTATCTGATTTTAACAACCATGGCCGCACAGTTCATTACCGTAGATTTTATTATCACCCAGTACGTCAGCCAGATCGGTGGACGGGGACAGGCCTTTTCTTTGCCCCCGGGGACCATCAAGGTCGGACCGTGGGTTATTGACAGTGACTTTAAAGTATATTTTATGATGCTGGTCCTTGTGATTTTCTGTGTGATCATCACGGTCAACCTTCTGAGGTCCAGAGTCGGGAGGGCCTGGGTGGCCATACGTGACAATGACATTTCTGCGGAGGTCATGGGAATTAATGTTGTTACATATAAGCTTCTGGCCTTTTTTGTGGCCGGATTTATCGGCGGAATTGCCGGGGCCTTCTGGATCAGCAACCTTGCCGCCATCAGCCCCGAACACTTCCCCTGGTTCTGGTCTTTGTGGTTGGTGGGTGTGATCCTTATCGGCGGCGTCGGTTCCATCCACGGAACCATCTTTGGATCCATATTCATGGTCGTGGTGATGGAGGTTTTACAATTGGCCATCATGCCTCTTGCAGATATTTATCCCAAACTATTAATGGATTTTTTGTTTATTAAAGAGGCGGTGTTTGGTCTGGCCATATGCATGTTTATGATATTTGAACCCAATGGGTTGGCCTATCGGTGGTGGCAAATTAAAAATTATTTTAATTTGTGGCCCTTTTCGTATTAGATCTTATTTGAAATTTATTTAAAGTTTTATGCTTGTAATTTGTTATTTTTCTCCGATTCATAAGATATTCCCTCCGGCCTGTAAGTCCTGCGGGCTGGAAGCGAAATCGGAGAACGGTTGGTCCGAGTTATTAAAAAGGAGGTGATAACGGCAGGAATTTGGCAGAAACCCGATGAAAATCACACTTTCATAAGAAGGGGGAAAGAGATTATGTTCGCTAAGAATATGTGGTCAAAATTTATAATATCATTATTTGTAGTGGCCCTTGTTGCTGGATTTTCTCCCATAGTTGGAGCCGCAACAATTAAGGTAGGATCCCTCAATGACATGACCGGGGCAACCTCGGATGTGGGCAAGGATTATGCCCTGGGCATTGCAGAAGCTATTCATTATGTAAATGATAATGGCGGGATAAACGGAAAGCAGATCAAACTATATCAGTTTGATTACGGTTACCGTATTCCCGAAGCCCTGACCAAATACAACCTGTTTAAGCGTCTAAAATGCGTGGCCATCCTGGGATGGGGAACCGGTGATACCGAAGCATTGGCGCCGACGGTTGCTAAAGATAAAATACCATATGTTTCAGCATCTTATTCCGGGCATTTATGCAAACCGGAAAAGACACCCTATAATTTGTTTTTTGCAACGGACTATTCGAGTCAATCAAGGGGGCTCATAACCGCATGGTTTGATAAGAAATGGCCTCAAAAACCCGATTATGGCAAACGCAAACCCAAAATTGCCATGTGTTATATGACTGCTTCACCATTCTCCAGTGCATCTATTAAGGCCGCAAAGGAACAGGCGGAAATACTCGGTTTTGAAGTCGGTCCTGATCAGGACGTATCCTTATTTGCAATCGATACCAAGAGCCAAATCCTGGCATTAAAAGAATTTAAGCCGGATGTGCTCCTCCATACCAATACGGTGATGTCTGTTGCTGCAACGCTCCGAGATGCTTACTCACTCGGACTGGGCGCCGATCATCTCATTAAATGCTGGGGGTATGATGAGAATCTTCCCAAGCTGGCAGGAAAGGCGGCCGAGGGGGCTATGGGATGTGCCCCGTGGGCGTTTTTCGGACTGGATGTCCCTTTGATGGACAAGGTGATCGAATATGCCAAGAAGTATAACCCTGGCGTCCCTCTGGAAAAACGGACCATACATACCGTCCAGGCATGGGCAAGTGCGCTGGGACTTGCGGAAGCATTGAAGCGGGCGGATAAGGCCGGAGATTTGACCGGTGAAGGGATACTTAGGAAGGGTTTTGAGACAATGAAGGACTTTGAAATTGGTCTTGGCATTGCTCCGGTAACATTTACGGCAACAGATCACAGGTCCCAAAGCCAAGCAAAAATCTATGAATATAAAAATGGGAAGTTCTCACTGCTCGACGTAGTTGATCTGAAAAAAAGGTGGCCTGATAAATGGGCCAATGAATGGCTTGGATGGTAGTTAATGATTGACAATCGAAATCGGAAATTTAGAGTGCCCACAAGGAGGTCTTTAGGCTTTGTCCAATAAGGAAATGATCTTAAAGATCAATAATATTGAAGTCAAGTACCACGAGGTAATTCTGGTAATAAAAGGGGTTTCCATTGAGGTGCCCAAAGGGGGGATTGTGGCTCTTTTAGGTGCCAATGGTGCCGGCAAGAGTACGACCTTAAAAGCGATTTCCGGTTTACTGAAACACGAAGACGGCGAAGTGACCGATGGATCTATTGAATTCATGGACAGGCGCATTGACAAGATAAAGGCCGAAAAGATTGCCAAATTGGGCATCGTTCAGGTCATTGAGGGGCGCAGGGTATTTGAGCATCTCACGGTAGAGCAGAACCTCAAAGTAGGCGCCCATATGCGAAAGCACGGCAGATCGGTCAAGGAAGGACTGGAGATGGTTTACAACTACTTTCCACGGCTGAGGGAAAAGCGCAACGAAATCGCCGGGTTTATCAGCGGCGGAGAACAGCAGATGACAGTTGTGGGTCGCGCTCTGATGACCAGTCCCAAATTAATCCTTTTGGATGAGCCGTCCATGGGTCTGGCTCCGCTTCTTATCCATGAAATCTTCAATATTATTAAAAAGCTTAACCAGGAGGAGAAGATATCGATCCTTCTGGTGGAACAAAATGCCAAACTTGCCCTTAATGTAGCACCCTATGCCTATGTGATGGAAAACGGTCGAATCGTCATGGACGACACTGCCGAGAAGCTACGGGAAAATCCGGATATTAAGGATTTCTACCTGGGCATGACCGATATTGGTGGAAGAAAAAGTTTTCGGGATGTAAAGCACTATAAGCGAAGAAAAAGATGGCTTACCTAACCCTTTAATAGAATAAGGGAGGAATAAAATGCATAGAAAGTTGATTATACTTAAGTGTTTGAGTGTTATTTCCATTGTTGCTTTGCTTGCGGGTTGCGCCGGAATGAAGGCAAAACCCACCCAGCAAAATTTCAAGGCGCCGGTGGTTACACTAGACTCCATGGAAGTTGCCCATTCTTTTGGATACTGGTATTTCTCAAAGAAAGTTCAACCCACCAAAGGAAAGCCGGATAACGTAGGGGCTCCCCTTGAGCTGGCTTTTATCTTTAACATTGAAAACCCCAATGAATACCCGGTAAAGATGGAAAATTTAAAGTTTACCATCGCCTTTGAAGAGTTTGATCTGAACACGGTCAGCTCCACTGAGACCATGTGGATCCCGGCCGGTAAGACAAACCAGATTAGAGTGTATGCTCATTTTGATGTGAGACAGTCTTTGTTAAGTCTACTGGTCACCGGCGGCTTTAAACTGAAAGAAAAAGGAACCAATGCATGGGCCCAGCTTGAAAAATGGTGGACAGAAATTCCTCAATATTCTGTCCCGGTTCATGTCAAGGGAGGATCGGCCATTTTCAAGGCAGACGGCCTGACCCATGTGGCGACTTTTAAGGCCACATTTCCGTAATAAGCCAAAACGGTTTGTATAGACTCTAATCTTACAGGTTACGTGTTCTAACGACAAAAACGTAGAACGCGTAACCTGTTTTAATTCGGTAGAGAAGTAATATATCAAAGGGTTGAGTAGCATGGGACTATATGATTTTACTTTTTATGATCTTATCCAACGCAATTCGGTATGCTTCAGTGATGCCGAAGCATGGTTCGAAGCTGACGACAACAGGAGTGTAACATTTAACCGGTTTAAGGAGATGGTCGATTGCCTGGCCTGCGGTTTGCAGAGATCCAATATTAAAAAAGGCGATCGCATCGGAGTGTTAGGAAAAAACAGCCTGGAATATTTTCTCCTTTACGGAGCAGCCGCGGCGTTAGGGGCCATTGTCCTGCCGATCAACTGGCGCCTTTCGGCTAATGAAATCGTTTTTAACCTGAACGATTGTTTGCCGGTCGCTCTTTTTGTTGATGCAGAATTCCAAAAACTGGTCGGGGATAAAAAAGATAATCTTCTTTCAGTAAAAAAGTATTACACCCTCAAACCCGGGAGCGGAAATTTTATTGAGTTTGATTCGTTGATGAATAACCGGGGTGATTTTGAAGCGGCGGATGTTTCCAATGATGATGGGTTTGTCATTATCCATACCGCGGCCGTTGCAGGAAGACCCAGGGGCGCGCTGCTGAGTCACGGCAATCTTTTATGTGCCGGTTTGCATTTGAATTATTGCTTCAATTTAACGTCACGGGACGTGCATTTAAATCTTTTGCCCATGTATCATGTGGGCGGTTTTTTTATGGCCACAAACAGTTTTCAAGCCGGTGCACTGAATGTCAATATGAGTAAATTTGATGCTGAAAAAGCGGTTGAACTGATCCAAGAAAAAAAAGTATCTTTACTTTTCGATTTTTCGCCCATACTCGTCTCCATCCTTGAAGCGCATGAACAAACCGGTAAAGATATTAAAAGCCTCAGAGCCGTGATGGGGCTGGATACACCGGAGACCATCGAGAAATATCAAAAAGCCACCGGCGGAACTTTTTATAGCATTTATGGACAAACAGAGACAACCGGCTTGATCACCATGGGGCGTTACAATGACCGGCCCGGTTCCGCCGGCAAGATGATTTCGCTTGGAGAAGTAAAGATTGTCGATGATTATGATCATCCGGTTCCGAACGGGCAGGTGGGTGAAATCACCGTAAAGGGGCCTCTGATATTCAAGGGATACTGGAATCTTTCGGAAGAAACGGCATACACATTCCGGGAAGGACGGCACCATACCGGGGATTTGGGCCGTTTCGACGAGGATGGATTCTTATGGTTTTCAGGCCGTAAGGCCGAGAAGGATCTGATCAAACCGGGCGGTGAAAACGTCTATCCCGTGGAGGTGGAAAAAGTGATCCTCCGGCATCCATCCATTGAAAAAGTTGTTGTTTTCGGAGTTCCTGATCCCAAGTGGAAAGAAGGAATCAAGGCCGTCTGCCGGCTAAAAGCGGGTGAGACCATGGACCCTCAAGCGCTTATAACGTTTGTGGGTGAACGTATGGCCAGCTACAAGAAACCCCAATATGTGGAATTTATAACTGATTTTCCCTGTCTGGAAGATGGTTTGCCGGACAGGTCTAAAATAAAAGAACTGTATGGAGGCAAATAGAAAAATTAATATTGTTGAATGCATCAACATTTCAGTAACGTACCTATAATCAAACTTTTTTACCGGATTGATCAATCCGGCAGTCTTACAATGGTTCTCCCTTTGTGCTTTCTTTGAAGTATGAGATCGATTCGTTCGTTCAGTCCGTCCAAAGGTATTTCAGTGGTCAATATTTCCAGACGCTCCAGTTTCCAGTCACTGGCAATTTTATTCCAGACTTTCAGGCGGGTGGGCATGGGGCAGTTCTGTGAATCGATTCCCATCAGGGTAACCCCCCGCAAGATAAAGGGATAGACGTTCAACGGCAGGTCATGGGATCCCACATTCCCACAACAGGTTACCGCACCGCCGTCTTGCGTTGATTTGATGGTGGTCGCCAGTATTTCTCCCCCAACCGCATCAATGCCGCCGGCCCAAAGCTCTTTAAGGAGGGGTCTGCCGCTGGAATCCGTAGCTTCTTCAATACTGATGACCTCTTTGGCCCCAATTTCCAACAAAAACTCTTTTTCATCCACGACCCCGTTTACCGCTACCACCTCATAGCCGGCCTTGGCAAGTATGGAGACGGCGATACTTCCGACGCCTCCGGTGGCTCCGGATACCAGTATTCGTCCCATATCCGGGGTTATGCCATAATCAACCAGCCTGAAAACCGAGAGAGCTGCCGTGAAGCCCGCTGTACCGAATATCATGCTTTCTCGAGGGGTGAGATTTTCAGGCATCTTGACCACCCATTCCGCCGGGACGCGTATATACTGTCCGAAACCGCCAGATGTATTCATTCCGAGGTCATAACTGGTCACGATCACTTCATCTCCGGATTGAAAATCCTTGCTGAGGCTTTGGACTACGGTCCCTGCAGCATCAATTCCAGGAGTGTGCGGATATTTCTTTGTGACACCTCTATTGCCTATGGCAGAAAGAACGTCTTTGTAATTTAGAGAAGAGTACTGAACGTTGACGAGCACATCGCCTTCCGGAAGGTCATCAAGATTTCTGTCCTTAATTTCCCTGACAAACTGATTATTCCCCTCTTCTGTGATAACCATTGCCTTGAATATTTTTTGGCTCATGCAATTACCCCCCTTTTTTAACCGTTTAGTATGTTGAACTTAGATCATAATACCTTTTTTAAATAAATCAATTTTGACGGTCTCGTAAAAAGTCCAACTTCTGCGTTGTGCTGTATTTCGCAATCATTCAACGTACGATAAGTACGCCTCATGATTACAAAATTTGCACGCCTTGAATTTGGACTTTTTACAAAACCGTCTAAATTGGACTTTTTACGAGTTCATCAAGATTAGATATTGGCGAAAAAGACAGTTTGTTCAGGCACTATTTAGTATCCGTTCACAAATGGTAGATTTTGGTTTCCGGCAAGGCCCGAGCGAATTTTCAAACGCAGGCATAGCGCGCTATGTCGAGGATTGAAAACGAGAGAGAACGCAGCCGGGGGCCGAAAGATGCCATTTGTGGACGGTCACTATTTGGAGGTCAGTTCCCGATATGCCTGCTGTATTTCTTTAAAGCGTTCTTCCGCCATTTTTTTGAACTCATCTCCTAAATGAAGCACTTTATCCGGATGGTATTTATTGGCAAGTTGCTTATAAGCTTTCTTAATATCTTCCTGTGACGCATTTCTGGGGATATTCAATACCGTGTAAGGATCCTTTGGCGTATCGGCTTTATTGAATCCGGGGCCCGTTCCAAAGGACCCTTTTTCGTTAGATCCTTTATTTTGTTCGAAAAATTGGCGACGTTGTTGGTAATAGCTCTGGGCGCCGGATTGTTTTTGTTTAAGATTTTGTAAAAACCGCCACCCAAAGTACAGAAGAATCAGGTCATCGAGCAATCCCCGCCATCCTAAAAAAAATTCGGGGAGAAGGTCATAAGGACTCAACACATAAATTAAGCCTAAAATTATCAGCAGAATTCTCATTCTAAGCACTTTTCAATTTGATTTTTAATTTTGACTATTTTTATCAGCGATTTTTATTTTTGTCCAATTGTTTTGGTGTTGCTCATGAGAAATGCCATAAGATAAGCCGCGGCAGCGCAAAGTATAATTATGGGAATCCCCAGACTGAGCGCAATTTGAGCGGATAGGATTGATGTAAGGATCGAAGCACATCCGTTGGTTGTCCATGCATAGGCCCGGTGGGCAGGGCGGTCCAAAAGATATCGCATACCCAGTGGAAAGGGCAGGCCTACCAGAAAGCCGGGTAGGATTAGGAGAAGCATTGCCAAGGTAACCTGTAACATTTTGGAAAGTCCAAGTATTCCATAAATTATCGGATCAAGGCCGAAGAATATAAAGATGAGGACGGCGATCAAAGCGATAAGGATATACCGGAGGCTCCCAGGACCTATTCGTTGGGAGCAATAGCCCCCAAAGCTTGAAAAAACAAGGACGCCTGTGAGTACCACCGTGAAGCTGATCACCGGATCGCCGAAAATAAAAATGTATTTTTTGATAAAAAAAAGTTCTACAAACATGAAACCGGCACCCACTGCCAAGAAATAGAGAAGGTGGGAGAAATTCGGTTTTTTGTCTTGTTTTTTGATGATGAAGACAGGAACCATTAAAAGGAAAATGGAGATTATCAGTGCTTGGAGAAAGACCACGCAAACAACAATTTCGCCCGACATAAACAGGGAGTAAAATCTGCTTCCCGTAATTTTATAAAGGGCTTTCAATTTGGTCCATTTAAGGAACCTGCCGGGAAAAGGACGGCTGTCCGATTGAGGGGCAACGTCGAGAGGGTAGGTATCAAAATACGCTTTTTCTGTTTCGGACCGGTAGGCCTCTGCCAGACGGCTAATTTCAAAAAAGTAATACGGCGCGTCGAAAATATTGAAGCGGTTCACCATTTCCTTTGTAATACCCGGGGTGTAGACAAGATCAAAGTTCATGACTCTTGCGAAGTTTTTTAGTCCGGCCATATCATTAAAGGGCTTCACAGAGACAATGAGGGTAAAAGTACTCCAGTTACGGAGAACAGCGATGTGCCGTTCGGGGTTTTCAAATTCCAAGGATCTCAGACTTTCGTATGCTCCGGCCCAGAGGCGAATCGAGTCCGCCGGAGGGAGCAAAAGTTTGCGTGCCGTTATAAGGACGCCGTTTTCCTTAAGGTGATTAAGATACTCCGACAATGATTCGGTGGTGAATAGATATCCCTGGGTCAGAGCGTCTGAACCGGGAAGAGACCCTCCCCAGTTTTCAATGTGTATGATATCATAATGTTTATCAGATTGGGCCATAAACGCTCTTGGACTTTTGTTGACCACAGGGATGTTGTAGTGGTTTCGAACGATATGAGCGATGTTGGGTTTTTGCTCGACGACGGTAATGTTACAGGCGCCGGAGGCCATGGCACAGGGGATGCCCGATCCTCCGCCGTCCTGGATCAAGAGAATGTGTTCAGGGTTCGGGACCAGCATGTATCCGGCGTAAGGGAGGGTAAATCTGGAGAACCCTTCATCTTTATTAAGTTGCAGTTTGTAAATAAAAAAGGGGGTGTCTCCGTCTTTGTAAATTACCCATTGCTCGGGCAGTATGCCTTTAAAATTTAGGCTTAATCCGGGTGCAAAGCGGGTATAAGGGCTATGAACGCTGTCAAATCTACCCCTCAGACCGGTGACGGTTTCAAAGATCCGTGTATTTGGGAACTGGACGACCCTGCTGAGGTCTTTATATGGCGAAGGGTTTACTTTGAGTTCTAAACCGTCTCCCACTGAGATGAGAAAACCTGTCATGAGCACGATAAAAAGACAGGTGACCTGAAAAGCGAATCGTTTCCCACGGCCGATCTTTTTTGTTAATGTATGTCTTTTGTTCGTTGTTGATTTTTCAAAAGGAATAAGTATCAGGGGGATGAGGGTTGCGAGGATGATGGATCTCCCTTCGCCAAGGAAAGGAAGGAAAGGAAACGGAATGATGGCTCCGCAGGCCGAACCTGCCATGCTTGCAAAGTAAACAAATCCGCTTTTTTCGGGGATAAGCGCATAAGCAAGGGAGATGACAAGGCCGGCAAAGAAGAACGGTAATGATAGAAGAAGATAGGCCGTCAAAAGATAGAATATCTGGACAGGTTCCAAGGGCAGCCTGAAGTAATCGAGGGGAATTCGATTCAAAATCATAAAAGAACCGATGGCGGTAAAAGTATAGAGAATGATAAAAATTTTGACCGGGCCGGCTGCGGAGAGCTTTTTTTCCCAGTCTTTTTTGTGCCTATCCATGATATTTAGAAAGGTGCCGGCGGCGGCGAATCCAAAGAGTGCGATGCTGATGACCATGAAGGACAAATGATTCCACTGACTAATGGAAAAGACCCGGGTAAGGAGTACTTCCAAAGTAAGAGACGAAAGGGATATCAAAAAAACAGCCGCAAGGTTCATTGAATATCGTTTGTGACCCTTGGATTTTGGTCAAGGGCATGACCTGTCATGGGAACAAAGAGAACCCCGGTGATTTGTTTGACCATGTATTGGTCGTCATGTTTTGTGACCAGGCTTAGATGCTGATAGCTGAAAGGATTCCCAAGGGGAAGAATGAGTCGCCCGCCGTCTTTGAGTTGCTTTAAAAGTGGCGGAGGGATATGGTCGATGGACGCAGTGATCATGATACCGTCAAAGGGAGCTGCTTCAGGCCAGCCAAAGTAGCCGTCGCCGTGACGGGTTTTAATCTTTGAAAAACCGAGTGACCGGAGTAAGCTTTCTGCTTTTTTATATAGTTTTTCTTTGATCTCTATGGTGTAGACTTCTTTGGCAACCTTGGCGAGAATGGCAGCCTGGTAGCCTGAACCGGTCCCGATTTCGAGAATACGTTCGTCTCCTGTAAGCTTTAGTTTTTCGGTCATTAAAGCCACTATATATGGCTGGGATATGGTCTGGCCCTGACCGATGGGCAGGGGATGGTCCGCGTAAGCCTGGGAAACCAGTTCTTCAGGTACAAAGCGGTGCCGGGGGACCTGGCTCATGGCATTCAGGACTTTTTCATCTGATACGCCCCTTGAACGGATCTGAAATGAAACCATTTTTTGCCTGGCCTTAAGGTATTTGGGAGAATCCACCCGTGGTTGGGCCATGAGCTGTACCGGCAAGACAGTAAGGATGAAAAAGGGAAGGAGTATTTTTTTCATAGCGGCATTTTTGGTATGCAGAAGCAATCTTTATCAAAACGGATTAAGAACTCTGTAGATGATAATACCAAGAATTGCCGCTGCCAATACCATAGTAAAGACCATTTGGTCAGTATCAAATCTTTTCATTAAAAACCCAGGCCAATACGAATTAATCTTCTTTGTCCAATCCAAATGCGGTATGAAGAACCCGAACCGCAAGCTCGGTATACTTTTCTTCGATGACACAGGAAATTCTGATTTCCGAAGTGCTGATCATTATTATATTAATATTTTCCCTAGCCAGAGTGTTAAACATTATTGATGCCACTCCAGAGTGATTTTTCATGCCAACGCCCACAACAGATACCTTGGCAATGTTTTTATCCCCCAGAACGTCCACTGCCCCTATTTCATCCGCGACCTTCCGTTCGATTTCTATAGCCGCTTGAAAATCTTTTTTGGGCACTGTAAATGTGAGATCCGTTTGACCTTGGGCTCGTGTATTTTGAATGATCATATCCACAACAATACCCGCTTCGGCAATGGGCGAAAAAATTTTGGCTGCCACTCCGGGTTGATCATGAACCTTTTTAAGGGTAATGCGAGCTTGATCCTTATCGTGCGTAACTGCGGATACAATAAGACTTTCCATGCCGGCGTCTTCACTAACAACCATGGTTCCTTCCTCCTCAGTGAAAGATGATCTTACATGAACCGGGACATTATACTTTTTAGCAAATCCCACGGACCGGATCTGCAGGACTTTGGCACCCAGACTGGCCATGTTCAGCATTTCATCATAGGAAATTTTATCAATCTTTCTTGCTTTCTCGCAGATATTGGGATCGGCAGAGTAGATACCATCTACATCGGTATAGATTTCGCAGAGATCCGCCTTAAGAGCAGAGGCGATGGCCACGGCGCTTGTGTCTGAGCCTCCCCGACCAAGGGTTGTAATGTTTCCTTTGATATCACATCCTTGAAATCCGGCCACTACGATGATATTTCGTTTATTGATAAGGCCTATAAAATATTCGGTACCAATTTCGATAATTCGTGCATCACCAAAAGTGCAATCGGTAACCACCTTGGCCTGGTGTCCAAGCATGGACAGGGCAGGGTAGTTCATGTTTTTCAGGGTTATTGCCAGAAGCGCTGCCGTTGTCTGTTCGCCTGTGGCCAGTAGAACGTCGAGTTCACGTTTACTCGGTGATTCGCAAATCTGGCTTGCCATATCGATCAGGTCGTCCGTGACTCCAGCCATGGCCGACAGAATGACGACGACGTTGTTACCCTGGTCGTAGGTTTTTGCAACCCGTTTTGCGACATTACGGATCCGTTCAAGATCAGCCACCGATGTGCCCCCATATTTTTGTACAATTAAACTCACTTTGTAAGCCTCTATGTTTAATGATAATCGGTTAATCAAATAATGATTCGATTAAAAGTTTTTTGGTTTAAAAAATAAAACTAAAAAATATTTATAGCTTAAAATTGTTCTTCAGTAAAGAAATAAAGATGAATTGTCCTTATTGATATATCTTATAAAATATAGATTGTTGACACGCAAGTTGCCTTCTTTTATTATTTTTTGTTTAATATACAATCCTTATTGGGTCAACGTAAGAAAATTGAATACTTTTTCCGTCTATTAAACCCAGTTAGATTCAAGTGAGATATAAGGAGGACCTGTTATGGCGCAATATGAGTTCTGGACACACGGTGTTAACGTTCAAATCGAATATCCTGACAGAATTGTGGGAATAACAGGAAACAAACATGCAGAACCCCGCCGGTCGGGCTGGGGAACTCTGATTTATCAAAAGGAAAACACCACCAACTGGTTTCACTTTGCGATTCCAACTCCTGTTATTATCAATAATCAAGAAGCCACCTTGAGATTTATCCGGTTTCGGGCAGAAATCAATGAAACCGCCCGAATTGACAGGATCCACTTTCGCCATGACAATCGCATTATTTTATCCCGGGAATTCAATATCACAAATTGTAGTGTGGACGAAACCATTCAAAGCCCAAAGACCATCATTCGGAGAAGCTTAGCCCTGTGTGTCCATATCAGTTTTTTGCCCGGTGATGCCAGGGGGATGGTAATTTTTAAAGGTGCAGGCGGCGGTTTTGGTTTAGGTTAATATTTTTCCCTAAAGTCGATTTTTTATTTCTTTTAACAGATTAACCGAATTAACTCCATGTGCGGACATGCAAATTTCTCGAGATGTGTCTCCTGACATTTCAAATTTTATGGTTACGTAATCGGGTAAAAGTTCCTGCCGGATTCTGTCTGCCCATTCAATAGCCACAACATAGTTATCGTCAAGTATGTCATAGAGACCGATATCTTCAAAGTCGACAGGATCTTCAAGGCGGTAAAGGTCAACATGAAAAAAGGGGTGTCTGCCCGGATATTCATTAATCAAGGTGTAAGAAGGGCTGGTTATGTAATAGTCATTCGGGACTTCAAGACCTCTGGCCAATCCCTGAACAAAAGAAGTTTTTCCGCTTCCGAGGTCGCCGGTCAAGGCAAGAACAATTTTTCCTTTCAGCCTTTTGCCTATCTTTTCCCCCAGCTTTTTTGTGTCTTTAACCGAGTAAGTCGTTATCTTATAATTACAACAATTGCCCACGGTTCATTTTTTACGCAGAGTTATTCACGATCTCTTTGTCATTCCATCCGCCCCAAAAAAATCCATACTTAGTGCCCGAACGAAAACTAGGATTTTCCGTTAAGATCAAGGCAAATCTGCAGGATAGCAGATTTGGACAACTGTCAAGTTGCCCGCTAGGGCGAGGGGTATGGATGCCCCGAGTCAACACGAAAATTTTAACCACAGACATACATTGAGTATTTCGAGTATTAACCCGCCAAAGTTCGGTGGCGGGTTAAAATTTGAGTCTCACGCAGATATTGGCGGAAAAGACAGTTTTCGTTCCGGCACTACTTAACGGTTATGATTGAAACTACAGGTCTTTGATAAGTGCCAACATTTCTTTTACAGCCCGTTCCATTCCCACAAGCACCGCTCTTGAGACGATACTGTGTCCGATGCTGAATTCGTCTATTTCGTTAAGACCTTTAAAAAACTTTATGGTGTTATAACACAAACCATGACCGGCATTGACACCTATTCTTAGTTTACGGGCAAGTTTGGCGGCATCCACAATGTGTGAAAATGCCTGGTTTCTTTGCTTGTGTGTCGTTGCTTCACAGAATGTTCCGGTGTGGATCTCAATCATGGTCGCATTTATCTGATGGGCCAGTTTTATCTGATCCGGATCCGGATCAATGAAGATACTTACAGGGATTCCGCTATGTTGCAGAGTACCTATGGTTTCAGCAATTTCATTTTTCTGCACAATTAGATCCAGTCCGCCTTCGGTAGTAAGCTCTTCACGCCTTTCCGGAACCAGGGTCACGAGATCGGGCTGAATTTCAAGAGCGATTCCAACCATTTCGTCCGTTGAAGCCATTTCCAGGATAAGTTTGGTCTGAACAACCTTTCGCAAAATTCTGAGGTCACGGTCATGGATGTGACGTCTATCTTCCCTCAGGTGCACCACAATGCCGTCCGCTCCTGCCAGTTCCACCAAGACGGCTGCCGTAACAGGATCAGGATAACTGACGTCTCCCCTTATGTTTCTTAAGGTGGCGACATGGTCAACATTTACAGCTAATCCAGCCATCTAATATCCTCCATTTTAATCAGTTTAAGAATTTCGTTGCTCTTTTTTTCCATTTCATATGCTTGTGTTTTATTTTTTTCATGATCATAACCCAGCAGGTGAAGGATGCCATGTACTAAAAGCTGGGTAAAACGTTCTTCCATGCTTATGCCTACCATTTTTCCCTCCCTTGCGGCGGTTTCAATGGAAATGACCACGTCGCCGAGAAGCTGCGGGGCTATGTTATTAAATTGGCCGGTACGCATGGGGAATGCGATAACATTTGTCGGCCCGTGTCGATCCAGATATTTCTTATTAAGCTCGCCTATCTCGGGATCATCGACGATAAGGATGGAAAGCTCTGCATCAGGACAGGCCAAGGCGTTTAAGATGTCCCTGGCCTTTTGTTTTACTTTTTTCAGAGATATCTTGTATTTGTTTTGTCTGTTGTCTAACAGAACTTCCATTTTTTTCCTTTCCGTTGCCAATGAGAGGTTTTTCAGGATATTCAATGCGGTGATGGTACATTCCTGATAATATGTTATGAAAGCTTTTTGCAATCTTATGCAAATCCTTCAATGTCAGCTCACAGTCATCTAACTGACCATCTGAGAATGCCTTGTTTATCAGGTTTTGCACAAGCCCCCGAATTTTAGATGGTGTCGGATTAGCAAGAGTTCTTGATGCTGCTTCAACCATGTCAGCCAGCATGACAAGGCCGGCTTCCCGGGTCTGAGGCTTTGGGCCCGGATATCTGAAGTTGTCGATATCTACTGCGTCTTCACCTTTTAACTGCTTTGCTTTTTCATAAAAAAAGCTAATAAGGCTCGTTCCGTGGGATTGCCTGATCGTATCGAGGATATCTTGGCCGAGTTTGTTTTTCCGGGCGATTTCAACGCCGTCTTTAATGTGAGAGATCAGGATAAGGCTCGACATGGATGGGGCAAGTTTGTCATGTCTATTAATGCCGTTGGTCTGGTTTTCGATAAAATAGAGTGGTTTTTTTATCTTGCCGATGTCGTGATAATAACCGCAAACTTTGGCAAGCAGGGAGTTCGCACCGATTTCGGAGGCCGCAGCTTCAACCATGGTACCGACAACTACAGAATGATGATATGTTCCCGGAGCTTCTATCATAAGCCTCCTGAGAATCGGTTGATCAAGGTTTGCAAGTTCAAGAAGTTTGATGTCGGTCGTATAGCCAAAGGCTATTTCTACCAATGGTGTGATGCCGGCGGTGACGATTCCTGCTCCCACACCTCCCGTAAACGCAAAGGCCCAGTCCCATAAAAGTTTGACAATTGAAGAACCCCCTAGGTAAGTGTCTATAATCGTTACAAGTATAACATTCAACACTCCGAGTTTTAGACCGGCTTTGATAAATACTTTGCGTTCCCGGCAGTTCTGCATCCAGAATGCCGCCATTGCGCTGTTGATCAGGAAGTAGAGAAAAATATCAAATCTGTTTTTAAAAATAAAGGCTGTGCCGATTGCAATGAGCATGGCCATGGGAATAGCCAGTTCAAGGCCCAAAAACAGGCAGATGGTCATGGCGCCTGCAGCAAGGGGAATACCAAAAGAGATTGATGGTGCGGATATGGGGAAAGAGGTATAACGGGCCATAGATTCAGCCAATGATGCCGATATTCTGGCAATGAAAAAAAAAGTTACGAGGACACTGGCCATAAAGAGCAGATTTTTGTTGTTGCTAAGATCGGTTTGACTTGGACGATGTATATAAAGAATATAGGTGGTCATCAGAATGCACAGAATTATCAGTGCGGATCCAATGGAACTTGATAAAATCTGTTCATGTTTTATTCCTTCCTCATAGGCTTTGAGTTTTAAAAGCTGGACTTTTGTAACTCTTTCTCCTTCGCGCAGCAGCATTTCCCCGGCTTTTATCTTGTGAAATACCGGCTTGATTTCTTCATCGGCCTTTTGTTTCCGTTCCTCGGTTTCACTTCTGTTTAGGGTGATGTTGGGCTGGATAAGCCTTTGAACAAAATCTACAATCATATTTCGCAGGGTATAATCAATGTTTTTGAGAAGGGGATGACCGATAATTTTGACCATGGTTTTGGCCTGGTCAAGACCGTAAAAGTGTTTTAAGTTTTGAACAACCAGTTCGTTTTTGGTCGTGATATTTCTTAAAATTATACCTTTATCGGCTTCTTTTAAAAGAAGCTCTTTGTTTGTGACCACACCGTTATTCAATATTTCTTTTAAAATGCTGCAGATAAGATTTGCAATATCCGGGAGAAAGGCTTCTTCTTCGAGGATTTTATAGGCGCCGTCACTCACAGAAACACCTATTTTTTCTTCAAAATTGACTTTCTTTTCCCATATAAGGTCATGGACGGTTATTGCTCTCTTAACGGTATCGGTAGAAGCGGTTTTTGATGGTTTTCGTGCCGTCTTATTTTGATTTTTTTCGGCCTTAAAAACCATTCGAATATCCTTAAAGGCTGTTTTGACATTCTGGTTGATTGTTGAGGACAGTGTTACGTCATGGTCGTAAACGGTTAGCACCTTTTCCACAGCCTCCCTTCGGTTGGCTTCTGTGGCATCCTTGTCTTCTATTAAAAAATCTTTTGTGGCCTTGATATTACTTGCAGCGACATCACCTAATTTGTAAGAATGCTTTTTGATAATAAGGTTGGGATAAAGGAAAATGGTAAAAATTATTGTGACACCGATGAGAATACTCCATCGAACATGGTCGCTGGTTCCAAAAAACATTTTTACGGATATTTTGTCTTTTTCAATTTTCATTGCGAGTTAACATTATTTTTTCTGCCGGCATCCAGATCTTCATATGCCTTGATAATTTCCTGGACCAATCCGTGTCGCACCACATCTTTTTTTGAGAAAAAAATGAATTTTATTCCATCTATTCCCTGCAGGATATTTTTTGCTTCGATAAGCCCCGAAGGTTTCTCAACGGGAAGGTCGATTTGGGTTATGTCTCCGGTGATAACCGCTTTGGAGCTAAATCCTATCCGGGTCAGGAACATTTTCATCTGTTCAGAAGTTGTATTTTGGGCTTCATCTAAAATAACGAAAGAATCGTTTAGGGTTCTCCCTCGCATGAAAGCGAGAGGCGCCACTTCTATGATCCCCTGTTCTATCAGATTCGACACTTTTTCAAATGGCATCATATCATGAAGCGCGTCATAAAGAGGTCTTAAATACGGATCCACTTTTTCCGCAAGATCTCCGGGCAGAAATCCAAGCGCTTCCCCGGCTTCCACCGCAGGGCGGGTGAGAATTATACGGTTTACCAGCCCTTTTGAAAGTGCTGCGACCGCCATGGCCATGGCAAGATAGGTTTTGCCTGTACCGGCGGGGCCGATACCGAAGACCATATCAGAGATGCGGATGGCATCTATATATTCTTTTTGGGCAAGGCTTTTGGGAATTACATTACGCTTTTTTGAGGTAATGTAGACCGTATTTAGAAAAATATCTTTGAGATTGATACGGTCATCTCCGCTTAGAATCCTGACTGCATAATCGATATCGTTTGGATAAATTGGATATTTATCTTTTAACAGGCCGTAAAGTTGTTTGAGTATATTTTTGGCAAGACTTCTTGTAACCGTATCCCCTTGAATAAAAACCGTATTGCCTCTGGCATGGATAGACACGTCTATTGTGTCTGCAATTCTTTTAAGGTTGCTGTTATGTTCGCCGAAAAGTTGCCTTGCAAGATCTAAGTCTAAAAAGGTCAATCTGATCTGATTATTTTCGGTGATTTCATCCATATCTAAAAGTTGAGCCGATGCCGTGTTCGGCGCATATTTTATAACTTCCACATACCATAGTTTTTTTAACTATTGCAAACACCAATTTAAGACACAAGAGAAAAACAAAAATACCTTGACTCGAAATATATGCTTTGTTAATTTGCCTCCATGAAATAATAACAAGTTTTATCTTTTTGATTTTATTCATCTTTTTGTATTTTTTCAAGATATTCTGTTATATTTCAATACAATAGCATTATAAACCCATATAAAGGTTCCCGTGAATTTTTTTGATATAATAGTTATAGTAATTTTAGGCTATTGCTTGATAAGAGGTGTTTTCAGAGGTCTTATCAAGGAATTATCTTCCATAATTGGGGTGTTGGGTGGATTCTATGCTGCTTTTACCTATTACCCGCTGGTTGCAAAGCCTTTATCAAAATGGATTGCCAACACCGGATACCTTAACATATTGAGCTTTTTGATCATTTTTTGTGGCGTTTTCATTATTATCAGCATCCTGGGTGTCATCATAAATTACCTGCTTAAAATAGCATTTTTGAGTTGGCTTGATCGTATTCTTGGATCGGTATTTGGCGCCATGAAAGGGGTGCTGATTGTCTCAGTTCTATTCATTGCACTTACCGCTTTTCTCCCCAAGGGCACACCTGTCATCAAAGATTCCCTGCTCTCTCCTTATGTAACGTTGGTCTCTGAGAAGATAGCCAAAGTTGTCTCCAAAGATATGAAACATGCTTTTTCAGCCAAAATAGCGACGATTAAAAAGGCGTGGAAGAAAAATAAATAGAATTTATTCAGCAGAGATGAGGCCACATGGAAATAAATTCCATAATCGATTTAATTGAGATATTAAGGGGTGAAAACGGATGCCCCTGGGACAGAAAGCAGACACCCGAAACCATAACGGTTTATCTGTTGGAAGAGGTATACGAACTTGTTGATGCCATTGAATCAAAAGACCCTGACGGCGTCTGTGAAGAGCTGGGTGATGTATTGTTTCATATTCTTTTTCTATCCATATTGTTCCGGGAAATGGGCCATTTTGATATCAAGGATGCCATTGATTTCAATGTTGAGAAGATGACTCGTCGCCACCCCCATGTTTTTGGTAACCAGAGAATTGACAGTGTTGAGGAAGTGAGGGCGAAGTGGCATCAGATAAAGAAGGAAGAAAAAAGCCTTACTAAAAAGGAATCGATTCTTGATTCCGTACCGGCCGGGTTTCCGGCCCTGATGCGTGCTTACAGAGTTTCCGAGCGTGCGGCCAAAACAGGATTTGACTGGAATGATATTTCCGGTGTCATGCAAAAAGTCGAAGAAGAATGGTCTGAATTGAAAAACGTATTGAAAAGGGAGAATCAGTCCCAAAAAGATCAAGATCTATTGGCCTTAGAATTTGGAGATGTCCTTTTCACACTCGTAAATGTTGCCCGTTTTGCACGCATTCATCCAGAGACGGCATTAAGAAATTCAACAAAAAAATTTATAACGCGCTTTAAGTATATGGAAAAGCTGATTACAGAAAGTCGAAGAAACATAGAATCGGTTTCCCAGAAGGAGAAGGACGAATTATGGGAGGAAGCCAAGGCAAATTTGACGGTTTCCTAAAAAGCCCAACTTCTGCGTTGTGCTGCATTTCGTAATCATTCAACGTACGAGAAGTACGCCTCAAGATTACAAAATTTGCACGCCTTGAATTTGAACTTTTTACGAAACCGTCTAAATCGGAATTTTTACGATTTCATTAAATTTGGGGTAGAAGAATTCAAGCAGAAAAAGAGGCGTAGTACATTCTGATGAATCTTGCGTGGCTTTCAAAGGCTATTTCCGGTAGTTCGGTATAATGAAAATAGACCGCATCATCTGCATCATCACCGGCGTTAAGGGTGCCGGTAAACTCTTTAATAAGATAGCCGACCATGAGGACCGTATGATACTGGGTACTGGGATTCGAGGAAACCCCCAGGAGCATTTCAATCCGGCCCAAAAGCCCTGTTTCTTCTTTAAGTTCTCTTAACGCCGCTATTTCAGGGGATTCACCCAGCTCCATAAACCCACCCGGAAGACACCAGAACCCTTTTTGGGGTTCTACACTTCGTTTTACGAGAAGAACCCTGTCCCTGTTGTCCACGACAACAAGACATGTGGCAGGTATGGGGTTTTCATAAATAGGTTCATTACAGTGCTCACAGAAAAGTCGGAGGCTGCCCTCGCAAATCTTTTCTGTGAGCCCTGTGCCGCAATAATGACAAAACGTTTTTTTCCGCATCATTATGAGAAATTCGGGTTAATCGTCGAAATCCCCCCCCGGTCCATTTTCAGATTCAATGGTGGCTGCCCGCTGGATAATTTTTTCCCGCGTCCACTTCGCAGGATCTTCGATTCTGGCGGCCTTGGGTCCCGGGTCATAGGTTCCGGCTTCAAGGATGCCCTCAATGGCAAACGATGCGGTATCCTGGGCGTTAAAAACGTTAACCAGCATGTTATAAACAAATCCCTCAACTCTTTTGGCCATCCGGTCCCTTATGGTTTGGGGTTGTCCCAGTAGTTTATTTTCAAAGGGCAGGTTGAGTTTTTTATAATTTCCTCCCTTTAACTCATGAGCCTGTGCGTAAGCGACCATTTCTGCCCACATCTCATCGGTGACGCCGTGGTCCTTTAGCTTGATAAAGTTGCCGCTGTCATCAAGGATGGCATTGCCATAGTCATTGACCTCAAGACCCCAAGAAATCATCTGAAGGGCCGTGGCAACATTGGCCTTGGTGGTTCTGGTTTTAGCGGCTATTTCTCTTAATCTGTCCGAGCTGTTCCCGGAGGTGCCGTGCTGGGCGCCGGAAACCCGATATTTTTCCAGCGCCTGGTGGATTTCAGCGGTTAAATCAACCTGTATCCCCTGATCGCTTGCCTCAATGCCGTGGGTTGTTCCGTTGTTTAGAGCGATCCAGTCCGGAAAAATATCATGGGCGTTCAAACCCTGAATCAGAAAAAGAGCTTCTTCTTTGGTTGAAAGCCCTTCTTTTCCTTTGATTTCCCCCACTTCGGTTTCAAGACCGGCCCATTCAGGAACAAAAGGATTCAATTCCAGGTTGGCAAGCAGGTTCTGATCATCGGGGAGATGGGATGCGTCGATGGCAATGGAGGTCATTCCGGCCTCAAACAGTGTAGGTATCTCGATCTTGGCTCCATTTATATCCTGTTCTTTTTTGATTCCATAATGATCGGCGTGTATTGCCACCGGAATCGTAATACCCAGTTCGTTGCAGATTGCATCGACCTGACGGGAAATATTCCAGTAGTTGACCGCACAATAGGCACTGGCACCCCCCTCTGACCTGGCGATTTCTATGATAATTGCGGCATTAGATCTTTGAGCGGCCTGGAGAACACCTCGAATCACAAAGTTGTTTCGACCGTTGGCAGCCATGGCTATGGCATTGCCTTTGGCAAGCATGGCCCGATCGATGAATTTTCCACTAATGATCATGGCCTTTGAATTCGGAAAAAGCTTTTTCACATTGGGTGGGCGGCCTATTTTGAGCGCTTCTTCAAAATCCTTTGATGTAACGGTTTTATTTCCAGACATGGTTTAACCTCCTTTTGATAAGCGTTCACGGTGAGTATAATGAACTTATGAGCAATTTATCACCTCAATGGCTTTCGCTCATTTGAGGTGTCATTCTTGATTATGGAAATTTTCTGATCTGACAAGTCCATTATCCTATCAAAATTGGTCATCTAGTCAATTATAAAAAAACGTTTAAATATTCCTTGTTCCAAATAAATTGTGTAATACATTACATATTTATAGTGTAGTTCATTACACAACTCTTTAAAATCTTACTTCAATATTCTTATAACTATCTGTAATATATATATTATCAAATAGCTACAGTTCGGCATGGCTTTTGCTTATATGATAGCATATCCGTATCAGCGAATACGTGCCGGAGACCACGCATATTAGGTGTAAATGTTTCCGAGTTTGTCGATACCACAGTAATACTATATATAGTTGTTTTTAGAATATTGACATACAAAATATTGATTGATATGCTCTTAGATCAAAGAACAGATTTTTACATAAAATGGTAAATTGATAAAAATTTGAATTCATCACGTTTAAGGTTTTAGAAAATAGATTTCGGTAGTTATAATGTATGTTTTAAGCGACAACTAAAACTTAAAACCTTTGTTTAAATGGCGCTTATTTGGTTTTTTAAAAGACCGTCAACGTATAAGGGTGTGCTAGGATAATGGTGAACGAGGACAAATTTTCTCGATCGATCGAAAAAGGCACAGAAGACGAATACCTCAAAAAAGAAAAAGAGATTCGCAAAAAAGATCTGATCAACGTACTAAATTATGTAAATTTTCAAGACGGTACCATTTTAATAAATTTCAAACATGTCAAATATGACCAGATTATTTCCCAAAAAGCAAAACCGCTTCCTTGCCTTGGGGATAAGTTAGAGTGTGTTTGGGTGGAGCCCGACAAACTTCAACAAAAGTTAACCTCTTATAAATTCAAGGAGATTTTCGTTCCCTGTGATAAAAAACTTTTATTGATAAAACCGGATGATATCATCATAACGGAGGAAGGTATCCATTTCATTCTTCCGGAGGCCTGTTATGAAGTCGATGGCCGTAAACAGAGAAGGCATTTATGTAAAGGTATAAAGGCTCAGTTGATTCAAAACAGTGTCCTTTTTAATGGTGACCTTATTGATTTCAACTCGGTGTCCTTCCATGTTGAAATAACGGCGGTACCTCCTCAGACATTCCAATGGATTGATTCAGAAACCCCGGTAAATTTGATTTTTTCCAACGAATATGAAACGCTGTATTCAGGAGAATGCAGAATCGTTAAGCAAAACCTGGGTCAAAAAAAGAGGGAGTATATTATAGAACCGTTAAGCCGTCAAATTCGAAGGTTTAAACAAAAAGAATTTCGAAGTACACGCCATGAACTGATTCCGTCACCCAATATTTTTTTTAAGCACCCTTTTACAAAAAAAAATAACAATCTTAAGGTGTTTGACATTTCCGGGTCTGGTTTATCTGTGGAAGAAGATACATATAATGCGATTCTTTTTCCGGGCCTGATCATACCTGAATTGGAAATAAACTTTGCAAACAGCTTTATAATCAAATGTAAAGCCCAGGTTGTTTATAAAAAAATTGTGGATGAAGAAAAGAAAAACAATTGGGCCAAATGCGGTCTGGCCATACTCGACATGGAATTGGAAGACCACGGTAGACTTTCAGCGATACTCCATCAGGCAAAAAATAGAAGTTCTTACATTAGCAATATCGTGGATCTGGATGACCTTTGGAACTTCTTTTTTAAATCAGGTTTTATTTATCCAAAAAAATATGCATTTCTTCAGGCAAACAAGGATAAAATAAAAGAAACTTATAAAAAACTTTACACCCAGAAGCCAAAAATAGCCAAGCATTTTATTTATCAAGATAAAAGTCGTATTCTCGGCCATATGGCCATGGTTCGTTTTTATGAAAATGCATGGTTGATCCATCATCATGCTGCAGACCGATCAGTCTCACGTAGGGCCGGCGTGGCTGTGCTGGACCAGATTGGCCGGTTCATTAATGACTCCCATCGGCTGGGTTCAATCCAAATGAATTTTGTTTTCTGTTATTTCAGGCCTGAAAATAAATTTCCCAACCGTGTTTTTGGAGGAGTAACCGGAAACACAAAAGATCCAAAAGGTTGCTCGCTGGATACCTTCGCCTATTTTCATTATCAGAAAATATTTAATAGTGAATTGAAGTTGTCGGAGCCGTGGAAATTAATTGAAACCCAGCCTGAAGATCTTTTGGAGTTGAAAAATTTTTATGAGTATTCGTCAGGCGGTCTTATGTTGAATGCTCTGGAACTCGAACAGAGTTCGAGGAATCTTGATCAACTGTCAAAGGAATATCAAAAACTCGGTTTAAAAAGGGAAAGACACATTGTTTCACTGAAAAAGGACGGCAGACTCAAAGCAGTGGTTGTTATAAATATTTCAGATATCGGTTTAAACCTTGCCGATCTGACCAGTACGATTCAGGTTATGGTTGTTGATCCGGATGATTTTACAAAGGAAATTTTCCATTTAATGGTTTCTGAGCTCTCTACAAAATTTGAGCAGAATGAGATACCGGTACTTCTTTATCCTGTTGAATATGCTGAAAACCATTCCATACCCTATGAGAAACTATATAATCTTTGGGTATTGAATATGCAGTATACGGATCATTATTTCAGGCATCTTAAAGGGCTGCTTGGAGGGGATGATTAGTTTCCAATGCAGATGAACCTTTTACTCTTTATTTTCTTTTTCCACATGGAGCATTGCTTCTGACCCTATTTCAATTTCTTTTGTTTTTCTTCTATTTCTTATTCTAACAATAGCGTAAGAATCTGTAGCCCTCAGCACCTTGCCACAGATAAGTTCTTTATCTATAGATGAAAAAAAACATACTTTGGCACCAAATATAAATCCGGCATCTTTACCTTGATCGATATAAATCTGACCTTTTGATTCGTTAATTTTCGTAACTTGTGCGGCCCCGCAAATATCTTTAAATGACGGGATTGCCAACACGATAATTGTTAAAGAAACAAGGAGTAATCTTATTTTTTTCATTAACCTCTCCTACTCGTTTTGTTAATTTTAGTGTATTCCAGAATTCAAAAGCACCAAGCTCTTTTGTTAAACCCTAAGCCCAGCCGGTATAAACTCAAGCATATTTTATAATTACCACATTTTTTCGGTTTATACAATATTCTAACCTTAATTCGAATGTAAGATTGACATCATCATTGCCGTTGGTTCCAAAACATTGAATTATATTCAGGAACACGGCCAAGATGTTTTTCACAAAACGCCGGTTATTTATTATCATAGATATTGACTTAAATTTCTATTTTGATTATAAAAATTTATTAACGACGGAATATTTTATTTTAATTCTAAAGGCAGGAGCAAAACATGGTTAGAATGGAAATATCACTTTTTCTTAGGAATGTACCCGGAGAGCTTGGGAGACTATCGTCGCTGTTTTCAGATGAAAATGTCAATATTGATGCCCTTACCATACAGGATGCATCAAGCTATGTGAAAAAGCTTTTTGAGGCCAGGGGGAAATCATTAAAGCGGATTGCTTCCGTGGCCAGCTATAACTCAATGCGAAAAGATTCGGCCGAGTTTGCCCTGATACGACTGCTGGTTGATCAGACCGACAAAGCGGTCAATCTGCTGTCAAAAAATGATTTTATTTTTGATACCATGCCGGTCATAACATTAGAACTTGAAAACAAACCGGGTTCACTGGCTGCGGTGGCAAATAAGTTCGGAGAGGAAGGAATTAATATTAATTATGTTTACGGAACGGTTTCGTCACCGGATGAAAAATGCCTTTTTGTATTTTGTCCGGAAGATATCGACCGAGCCGCTAAGATTTTCAAAACATAATAAAATCGCTTTCTGTCTGCACCTGCCTGTGCGTGTATGCACATAGACAGTTGCTACGCACAGGCACGCGCGACTTTATCAAGCTCGGCCATTAAAACTCAACAGCGAGCTGTGTGGTAATCAGATCCCTTTCATCATCATTCTCGAATTCTCCATGAAGATATTCGAAAGCCAGGGATGTATTCTCAAACAGGCCATACGTGAGTGCCGCGCCATACTGATCTTCGGGAAGAAAATCACCGAGGTCGTCCCCGCCCTCATACTTGACGGCAACTTCGAGCCGATCCGTTGCTGCATACGCAAGTTCGAAATTCCATGTCTCGGGCTGAAATTCCTTTCCGCCGTCAAATGACAATTCTCCGGCCTCAAATTCATCAAGGGCCCCGAGATATTCGCACTCAAGGAAGAATTTATCCATAAAAGATATGCTTAAAAAGACGTTGAGTCCATCCACATAATCTTTTATCTCCCCGGGAGTCTCTCCCTCCAGGCCGTCGCTATCCGCAATATTGCTGATGTAAGATACCCCGCCGGCAATGCCGAAATTCGAAATGAGTTCCTCGGGAACGGAAAATGAAGCATTGGCGACATAACTCTCTATGTGATTATCTTCTCCGGTTTCATCGATGTCACCGTTAAAGGCACTAACAGAAAAATCCATCCATTCATTTACATATCCCACATTGAGTGCGCTCTCCCTTGTCTCCCCAAGCTCTAACGTTAATGGATCGCTGATAAAATGGCTTTCAAAATTGCCGAAGGGAACATAGAGCTTGCCCACATTAAGATAAAGGGGCACCACATCCTCTCCGTCCAGGGTAATAAACCCCTCATCCACGTCCACGGGCTCGGTATCATCCTCTTCCCATAAAAAAAGCACATGCCCTTTGACATGTTTTATAATGTCCACATCAACCCCTAATTCCACTGTGGCGAGGGTAATATCACTCGAGTCCTCATCATCAGTCGCAGGATTATCATAGTCATAATCTTCATAATAAGCTTCGGCCTCGAT
>JAFDHQ010000010.1 GCA_019308685.1 Deltaproteobacteria bacterium | reverse complement strand
GCCGCTTCAAAGGAGATGCGTGTTCGGGTAGACGGTTTTTCAAAAATAAGACCCAGGGTTTTACCGGCAAGGGACTTGTCTGTAATCCCGTTTTTATACCTTTTTTTCAGTTCGCTCGCCCGTTCAAAGAGAATTTCAAAATCCTCTCGGGTTAGATCTATAAGTGTCAAAATGTCTTTTTTCAATGTTACCTCACCGTCTACTTGAATATTTTCAATCTAAAATCTCATCCAGACATGCCACTAAAGCATCTATCTCTTCTTTTTCTATGATGAGCGGTGGAATAAACCGTAAAATATTCCCCTGGATGCAGTTTATCAGAAACCCTTTTTCCATGCACGAAGCAACAATCTGATCCCCCTCTATTTTTAGCTTCATTCCCAAAAGCAGACCCATACCGCGAACATCCTCAATCAATTCATGCCTGTTTTTTAACCATTCAAGCCTTTCCTTAAAATAAGTTCCTATTTTTTTGCAATGATCGATTATATTTTCTTCTAAAAGCACCCGGACAACTTCAAGTGACGCCGCGGTGACAACCGGGGTGCCGCCAAATGTCGAAGCATGTGACCCCGGCCCGAACGCATCCGCAATTTCTTCTCTGGCCAGCATGGCCCCGATGGGCAATCCATTGGCTAGAGCTTTGGCCAGGGTCATTATATCCGGCGCTATACCGAAATGCTCGTAGGCAAAAAGTTTGCCGGTACGTCCCATCCCCGTCTGTATTTCATCAAAAATTAAAAGAGTGCCGGTTTCGTCACAAGTCTGCCTTACGGCCTTAAGGTATTCGGGATCAGGGCAGCGAACCCCGCCTTCACCCTGGATCGGTTCTACTAAAACAGCGCATGTGGATGGGCCAATTTTCTTGCGCAATGTGCTAATTTCATTAAACGGTACATAGTCAAAGCCTTCGAGAACGGGTTCGAATCCTTGTTTTATTTTATCCTGTCCGGTTGCGGAAAGGGTGGCCATGGTCCGTCCATGAAATGAATGCTCCATGGAAAGTATTCTGTATCTTCCACTTTCCCCTTTTTCCTTGAAATATTTTCTGGCCAGCTTAATGGCGGCCTCATTTGCTTCGGCTCCGCTGTTACAGAAAAATACCCGGTCGGCAAAGCTGTTTTCCACAAGCCGGGACGCCAGCTCTACCTGGGGAATTGTATAATAAAGGTTCGACACATGAAAAAGGGTATTTGCCTGCATGAAAAGCGCTTTTGAAACCCCTGGATGTGCATGGCCGAGATTGCATACGGCAATCCCGGCAACAAAATCGGTATATTTTTTACCATCTGAATCCCAAAGCTTGCATCCTTCGCCTTTTGCGACGACAATGGGAAACCTTTTATAGGTTTTTGCGATAACCTGATCTGCTTTTTTTATTATCTCTTGGGTCATTTTGAGACCTTTCTATCAATCATATGGTTACCTCGGTACCGATCCCCTTATCGGTAAAAAGCTCGAGTAATAAGGCATGGCGCTTGCTACCGTTTATTATGTGCACCTTTTCAACTCCGTTTTCCAGTGCCTCTAAGGCACATTCGATTTTAGGGATCATTCCTCCTGAGATGATTTTTTCTTCCACCATCTGATGGATGTTTTCCGCGCGAATTGACGATATGAGTAACCCTGAAGAATCGAGGACTCCATCTACATCTGTTAGCAAAATAAGTCGACCTGCTGAAAGGGCTATGGCGATACTGCTTGCAACGAGGTCTGCATTTATGTTGTATGTTTCGCCGGATTCCCCGGCGCCGACCGGTGCGATAATGGGAATAAAATCCTGTTGGGTCAGCGTATCGATGATGCTCGGGTTGACATGGGTCACCTCGCCCACCAGGCCCGGATCGATAATCTCCGGCGGCTTATCGTTATCCTCTTGGTAAACGATGTGGAGCTTTCTGGCACGAATAAGTCCTCCGTCCTTACCGCTCAAACCCACCGCCTTACCCCCCTGCTGATTGATCTGAGCAACAATCCCCTTGTTTACTTTGCCTCCTAAAACCATCTCCACAACGTCCATGGTCGCCTCATCTGTAAGACGCATCCCTTTTACAAATCTGGAATCCATACCCATGCGGTCAAGAACCGAGTTGATCTGCGGGCCACCACCATGAACAATAACCGGATTCAGTCCCGTAAACTTCATTAAAGTAATATCCCGGGCAAAATCCTCCTTCAACTGCTCGTCGACCATGGCATGACCTCCGTACTTTACAACCACGGTCATTCCATAAAAACGACGAATATACGGCAACGCCTCAATCAGTATGTCAGCAACATTCGAGTTCATATTCATTATCTTCTTTTCTTAAGTAAAGTACAACCTTTTGACTATTTTTTAAAATCATAAACCCCAAGCCCTAAAGATTCATTAAATCACAAATCTCAAGCATCAAATTTCAAATAAATCTCAAATTTCAAACTCCAAATTCCAAACCGCATCAAAGCGATTGCTTTTTTGTTTGAAATTTTGAATTTCGGTCATTGTTATTTGTTTGTCTTTTGGGATTTTTTATTTGGAATTTCCAATAACTTAATTACCCCATAAACATATACAGTAAATCGACGTTGATGGTCTTTTAAAAAATTACTATTTCTTACAAAATATACCGGCTAAGATCCTCGTCATCTTTGATATCCTTCAATTTGTCTTCCACATACTTTTTATCGATGACTATTTTCTTTTCCCGCATATCCGGTGCTTCAAAAAGGATATCTTCCAGCATGCACTCCATAAGAGTATAAAGTCTCCGGGCACCAATGTTCTCGGTCATATTGTTAACTTCTTCGGCAATCCTTGCTATTTCTTCAATCGCTTCATCCTCAAAAACAACATCAACACCTTCGGTCTTTAAAAGAGACACATATTGAAGCATTAGAGCATTTTTTGGCTCTATCAGTATCCTTACAAACTCCTTCTGACCCAAAGCATCCAGTTCCACCCTTATGGGAAACCGTCCCTGGAGCTCCGGAATTAAATCGGACGGCTTTATGGTATGAAAGGCCCCGGCAGCAATGAAAAGGATATTGTCCGTCTTGACCGGACCGTATTTTGTTGAAACAGTGCTCCCTTCTATAATCGGGAGGAGATCCCTCTGAACGCCTTCCCTGGACACGTCAGGACCATGGGTGCCGTCTTTTCCGGCAATTTTATCAATTTCATCAAGAAAAATGATTCCTGATTGCTCGACTTTTTTTATGGCCTTTTTGACCACCTTGTCCATATCTACCAGGTTCTGAGCCTCTTCAGCCGCAAGCATCTCCATGGCTTCGGGTACTTTTACCTTACGACGCTTTGTACTTTTGGGAAGAAGACCGCCGATCATATCTTTAAAATTAATCCCCATCTCCTCCATGCCCACGTTGGAGAAAATCTCAACCATAGGCATGGTTCGGTCCGACACATCAAGATCAACGTATCGATTATCTAGTTTTCCCTGGCGAAGCATTTTTCGAAGCTTTTCCCTTGTAGGGGAAGATTCATCGCTTTTATAGGTTACCAGTTCAAACTGTGTCTCTTTTGAATCTTCACGCTTCTGTGTGGGCTGAACTCCTCCTTTTGGAAGCAAAAGATCGAGCATTCTCTCTTCGGCAATCTGACATCCTTTTTCTTTTACGGCCTCTTGTTCCTTTGATTTAAGTTCATTGACCGTAAGTTCGAGAAGATCTCTTACCATAGATTCAACGTCCCGTCCTACATATCCTACTTCCGTAAACTTGGAAGCCTCGACCTTAGTAAATGGAGAATCGGTTAAATTTGACAGCCTTCTTGCTATCTCTGTCTTACCTACCCCGGTGGGACCGATAAGGATAATATTCTTGGGGACAATTTCATCACGAATATCTTCCGGCACCTGCTGCCTGCGCCAACGATTCCTTAGAGCAATGGCAACAGAACGTTTTGCCCGGTGCTGGCCAATGATATATTTATCAAGTTCTTGAACGATTTCGTTGGGTTTTAGACTACTCATTTTCTGCTAACTACCTGTTATGGATAATTTTACATCTTGTAATTTCTACAATTTATTGAGATTAAAAGGGTTTTAGGAAACTCCTGTTTTTGATCCATTTTGCTTTTTGTTTTTACAACTCTTCAATCGTAATCGTGTCATTTGTAAATACGCATAGGGAACCTGCTATTTTCATTGCCTCCTTAACAATATCAACCGCATCCATATCCGTATTTCTCATCATGGCTTTTGCCGCCGCCTGGGCTCCGATGCCCCCGGACCCTATACCCATGAGGTCTTCGTCCGGCTCAATCACATCACCGTTTCCTGAGATAACAAACATGTTTTTATCGTCCACCGCGATCATAATAGCTTCCAGACGCCTCAAATACTTGTCGGTACGCCAGTCCCGTGCCAGTTCAACGGCACTGCGAGTCAGGTTTCCATTATATCGCTCAAGCTTTTTTTCCAAACGTTCGGAAAGGTTTAAGGCATCGGCAGTGGCCCCGGCAAATCCCACGATTATACGGTCATTGTAAATCCTTCTGACTTTTTTTGCCTGATGCTTTATAATGGTATTATTCAATGTAACCTGGCCGTCACTGGCTACAGCCGCTTTGCCCTTATGTCTGACGGCAAGAATTGTTGTTCCATGAAATATCATCGTTTTATTTTTTCCCTGTGTTATCGTCTTGGGTGCGCTTTATCATAGGTTTCCATTAATCTGTCGATACTTACATGAGTATATTTCTGGGTTGTAGAAAGGCTTTTATGGCCCAACATCTCTTGCACCACCCTCAAATCCGCCCCTGCATCGAGTAAGTGGGTTGCAAAAGAATGACGCATGGAATGTGGGGAAACAGGTATTAACAATCCGCATTCTTTTGCTGTCTTTTCCAGAATACGTCCGATCGAACGGGTCGTAAGACGACCCTTGTTTTTGTTTAAAAACAGAGGCGTATTTTCATCTGTGCCTATACCGGCTTCGATTTGCAGCCTTTCTCTGTAATCGGAAATAGCCGTTAAAGCCTTTTTACCCACGGGCACAATCCGTTCCTTGTTCCCTTTTCCAAGCACACGAATCACTTGTTTTCTAAAATCAACATCAAACACGTTCATACCGGCAAGCTCTGAAACACGAATGCCGCTCGAATAAAGGGTTTCAAAAATTGCACGGCTCCTCAAACCAGAAAGTGTATCTGTCCTTATTGAATCCAGCAACCTGAAAATGTCATCAACAGGAAGGTATACGGGAATTGTTTTTTTCTGTTTCGGCGTCAAAATTGAATCCAGCGGACTGTCCAGAATAATACCCCGTTTGACGAGGTATCTGAAAAAAGAGCGAATGGCTGAAAGCTTCCGCGCTATGGTAACCTTTTTGTTTTTTTTGTGTAAAAATCCCAGATACCCCCTTATCATCAACCCATCGACCTGATCTGCAGTGAAATTATGTATAGAATTTTGTTTCTTCTTCCCTGAAAAGCGTTCTTTATAAATAAGTGATACAAACTCTTTGAGGTCGTGAGAGTATGCGCGGCAAGTATTTGCGGAATACCCCTTTTCAGAGGAAAGGGACTCGATGAAAAATTCTATCTGTTTCTTCAAATAAAGTGAATTCATCAAAATCAAGCAGCTCTTCGGGTCTTTTTTTTCAGTTTGGTCAGTCGGCGTCTATAAATTTCTGCCATTTTATTATCATTATTGCTAAGAGCGGCTTCTCGATCCGCCTTCAGCGCCTTGATCTTTTTTTTAATTTCCCGGACTGAGGAATCGGTCTTTTTCGTTAAATCTTCTTTTATTCCTCTCGCCTCTTTTATCGCGCTGATAAGCTCGGCCTTGTTCATCCCATAAACACCTGTTATTTCAGTCAGTTGCTTGCCAATCTCCCTCAATTCCTTGGCCGTCATTTTCTCCAGCGGTTTTTCTTTGGTCTCTTTTTTCTTTTTACCCATGTTACAGGAATCTCCTTTTCTCTCCTTTGTTTATAAAAGCATAAGCGGAGGCTTCAAAACCCCCGCAAAAAAGATGATTTGTTAACAATTTTTACATATTATGTCAATAAATAGATGACCGTTATTGGCCATCCCCCTTTTTTTCTTTATCCATTATCGCAAGAAACGGCTTAAAAAGTTCCAGGGGGAACGGAAAGATCGTGGTGGTATTCTGCTCGGCAGATATCTCACGCATGGTCTGGAGATATCTTAGCTGCAATGCCATGGGATGGTCACGTATAATCTCGGCAGCCTCGGCCAACTTGTTTGCGGCCTGAAATTCACCGTCGGCATTGATGATCTTGGCACGCCGTTCCCTCTCGGCCTCAGCCTGCTTAGCCATGGACCGCTGCATATCCTGGGGCAAATCAATATGCTTGAGCTCCACTGTCGTGACCTTAATTCCCCACGGATCCGTGTGCATATCTAATATTTCCTGAAGCTGAGAATTAATCTTTTCCCTTGCGGACAACAGCTCATCGAGTTCCGCCTGACCGCATACGCTCCGTAACGTTGTCTGTGCAAGCTGTGACACTGCATAATGGTATTCTTCCACTTCGATAACCGCTTTTATGGGCTCAATGACCCTATAATAGATAACGGCATTTACCTTTACGGAAACATTGTCCCGGGTAATAACGTCCTGAGGATCGACATCCATGGCCACAAGACGCATACTTACCTTTACCATTTTGTCGACGATCGGAATAAGTATGATCAGCCCGGGCCCTTTTGCCTTTATCACCCTGCCGAGCCTGAATATAACCCCGCGTTCATACTCGTTTAAAATACGTATGGCCGCGGACAGAAAAAAAACAGTCAGTACAACTATGGCGATTACGGTATACATTATACGCTCCTTTCAACCGGTTCCACCTCAAGGACAAGATTGACAACCTTTACAACCCGGACTCTGTCACCGGTTTGGATGGGATTTTTTGAGATTGCTCTCCACAGTTCTCCATGCACAAACACCTTGCCCTCAGGCATTAGAGGTTCTTTTACGACCCCTATTTCCCCGATCAGGCCCCGCGCACCGGTTCTCGGTTTAGATAGATGTGATTTAAAAACAAGTCCTGAAACAACTACAAAAAATCCCGAAATTAAGACAATCGTCGGTATGAGCACTTCCCATGACAGTCTCATACCGGTACCACTGTTTTCAAATAACATAATAGAACCGAGCAAAAGAGAAGTTATGCCCGCTATACTTAAAAGCCCGTAGCTTGTAATCTTCATCTCCATAATAAAAAAAACAAGGGCAAGAACGATAAGGAGAAATCCTGCATAGTTAACCGGTATGGTCTGAAATGCAAAAAAAGCCAGGATAATGGAAATACCGCCTACAACCCCGGGGAGAACTGCGCCGGGGTGTGACAATTCAAAGTAAAGACCGGCAAGACCGATCATCATAAGAATATACGCAATATTGGGATTGCTGATGGTCTTTAAAATTTTAGTCCTTAAATCCTCTTTCAGAAAAGTCTTTTTAACATTGTCGAGTGTTAAAACTCCCTTGTCTTGAATCTTGCGGCCGTTAATCTGACGGATCAGATCATCTAAGTCTTTTGCCACGATATCTATGACATTTGCCTTTAGCGCCTCGGTTTCGGTCACCGAAACGCTTTTTCGGACGGCCTTTTCAACCCAATCGGCGTTTTTTCCCCTTTTTTTTGCGATACTCCTTGCATGGGCCACCATGTCATTTATTACCTTTTCGGACATAGCACCGCTGATTTCCTTTCCGCCGGCCCCCACCGGATGTGCCGCACCGATGTTTGTTCCCGGCGCCATGGCTGCAATGTCCGCCGCCATGGTGATCATAACGCCTGCTGAAGCGGCCCTAGCCCCGCTCGGTGACACATAAATCACAACTGGAACCTTACTTGCAAAAATTGCCATTACAATTTCACGCATGGATTCGGCAAGACCACCCGGAGTGTCAAGCTCGATGATAATACATGAAACGTTTTCCTCCGAAGCTCTATTGATCCCTTTTTTCAAAAAATTAGCCACCGCCGGACTGATGTGACCCGACATCTGGATAATATAGACCTCATTTGCTGCTGTAAAACCGTTTCCGGGGCAGCAGAATAAAAACAATAACAGGGCTGATATAAGGAAAAATATTTTTTTCATGTTTTTTTAATTCAATTTAGTTCTTTTCATTCACAAATGGAACGTTGGAATAATGGGTTGTTGTAAAATCTCCGGGACGTTTAATCGCCCAGTGCCTTCATCAATTTTTTCATATCTTCCCAGACATCACGTTTTTTGTCGGGGTTGCGAAGAAGGTAGGCCGGATGATATGTGGGTAACACCCTTATTCCGTTATAATCATGAAAGCGCCCTTTGAGTTTTGAAATCGGTTGTTTTGTTTCAAGCAATGTCTGTGCGGCAAAGGTCCCCAGGGCACATATAATATCCGGCTTTATGGCCACAAGTTGACGCTTTAAATAAGGAAAACAGGCCTCTATCTCGTCCGGCAGGGGATTTCTGTTACCCGGAGGGCGACATTTTATGATATTACATATATAAACCTGATCGCGGGTATAGTTAATGGCCTCTATAATTTTTGTCAGAAGACGCCCGGCAGCCCCGATAAAAGGCTCCCCTTTTTGATCCTCATCATAGCCCGGTCCTTCCCCCACAAATACCAGTCTTGCATGAAAATCACCGGCGCCAAAGACAATATTTTTTCGACTTTCCCAAAGCCGGCAGCGGCGACATTCACCCAAATCAATTCGGATCATGTCCAAGGTTTCGGATGAAAGGTCCTCTTTATGCCCCCAAGATTCCATTATATTAAGGCTTTCTTTTGAACAGTCAAAACCATGGCAACCGTTTTCAGATAAAAATCGGAAGGTTTCGCATAGTTCTTCAAGTGTCGTATCAAAATCGATTTTATAAGACATTTGCCTAAGTATGGGTGTTTGTAAATAATGTCCATCCATAAATCTATATTGGGCACAAATTAAGTTTCCAATTCAGAAATGAGCAATTTTTCGCAAGGTCAAGGAAATCAAGGAATTACGCGGACACGTAGTACGCCGCACAAGTGATTCCGCAGATTGACCCCAGAGAAATAGGCTCCGCATTTCACGGGGCAGGCGCAGAGATTGCGGAAAAGGGCCATTTCTGGATGGAAACTAACTAATTTTTCTGTAGTATCCGGTCCAGAAGAATATGGGCGACCTCATCTTTTTGCATTTCAGGAATATCCTCATTTGTGCCGTCTCTATAAAACAGGGTCACCTTATTGGTGTCACTACCAAAACCCGAAGAAGGTCCCCCCACGAGATTTCCCACAATAATATCAAGATTTTTTTCAAGCAGTTTTTTTTCTGCAAACGATTCAAGGTTCTCCGTTTCCGCAGCAAACCCCACAAGTATCTGATCTTTTTTTCTCCTCCCCACTTCTTTCAATATATCCCGGGTTTTTTCCAGTGACAAAACCCGTTCATCCTTTTCCTTCTTGATTTTTTGTCCGGACTGCTCCTTTGGCCGGTAATCAGAAACTGCTGCTGCCTTAATAATGATTTCCGAATCTTCCATGTGCTCAAACACAGCAAGGGCCATCTCCCGGGCCGTGCCCACCCTAACCACCGTTACGTTATTTGGATTGGGAAGATCTGTCGGGCCTGTTATCAGAATAACATTCCCCCCCCTTTGTTCTGCAGCCCTTGCTACTGCAAAGCCCATCTTCCCGGAAGAAGGATTGCTGATGTACCGAACCGGATCGATAAATTCGCGCGTCGGACCGGCGGTTACAAGTATCTTTTTCCCCTTCATATCTTTGGGTGAAAGACGAAATAACAGCCGGTCAAGAATATCTTCGGGTTCAGGAAGGCGACCGGGACCCGTAGCACCGCAAGCAAGCTCCCCGGATTCCGGTTCTATGACAAAATGCCCATCGGACTTGAGCCTCTCAAGATTCCTTCGGACCGCTTTTGCTTCAAACATATTCGTGTTCATAGCAGGACAGATGACCACGGGACATGTTACCGCCAGAATGAAAGTGCTCAGTGCATCATCGGCAATCCCGCCGGCGATCTTGCCGATAATATTCGCCGTCGCCGGTGCAATAATCACAGCATCCGCTTCATTTGCCCAATCAATATGCCTGATGGAGGCATCATCAACCGTTTCAAAGAGACGGGTACAAACCGGTTGACGGGATAAGGCCCAAAAAGTCAGAGACCCCACAAACTCTAAGGCATTCTTCGTCATAATGACCCTGACCTTCGCCTCCTCCTTGATAAGGAGCCTTAAAAGTTCGACGCTTTTGTATGCTGCAATCCCTCCGGATACACCCAGTACGATATTTTTATTACGGATAAGACGTTTCATCTCTGATCACCGATATATCTTTGTAGTTTCTTAAGCTTTTGAGTGCCGTTAAACCTGAGCAAGAGATCGATCCATTCACTGAACAGCATGAAAAGATTCTCTCGATTTTTATCAAAGCCTCTGTTTTCAATTTCAGAAAGCGCATCGATGAGATCCTGGCGACCCGGTTCCTGTTTTAATAGATAGTTATAAATTTCTGCCGCTTTACCTAAATTACCCTGATCGGCATAGACTTTTGCCATGGTCCGGGTATAAAAAACATCATCTTCCATTACTTTTATTTAGCCTTTCTGCCTTTTTTTACCTTGATCACAACCTCGTCTTTACCGATTACGCCAAGTTCGTTCCTGGCCACATTCTCTACATATTCGGGATCGTTCTTTAATCTTTCTATTTCACGATACAAGGAAAGGTTTTCCCGGATCAGTTTATCATTTTTCTTTAACAGAATGTCTCTTTCCGTTTTGATCCGGTATAAATCCGAAAGGCCATTTTCACCGAATATAGTGAAAATTAGCAACGAAAACAATACGATTATTGCTAAAGCAAGCAGAATATTTTGCTTTGAAATCACTTTTTATCTATGCCCTTCCCGGCTATGGCCAGAACATTTTTTAGTTCCTTGCTCTTAAGTAGTAAGGAAAAAGAACCATAAAGAACAAGACCGGTCACGATACTTCCCATGAGACCGAAGAAAAGACCGGATAATGTGCCGTCTTCAGACGGAATAATCAAAAACGCAGTGGCCCATACAACAGCTCCCATAATCCCTGAACAAATCATTGTTTTACAGGCGGACTCGATAATACCTTTTAACCCCAGCGCACCGAGTTTTTTCCTCAAGACCCGGACAAGAAGCCCCAAGTTCAACATGGAAGCAAGGGACGTTGAGAGCGCAAGCCCACCGTGTCCCATCGGTCCCATAAGAATGACTCCAAGTATGATATTGGCACAAACGGATACGATAGCAGTTCGTACCGGCGTCCTTGTGTCCTGTAATGCATAAAACGTTGAAACAACAATCCGTACCGCTGAAAACGCCCAGAGACCTATACTATAATACAAAAGCGCATATGCAGTCAAACGCGTGGTTTCCGAATCAAAAGCTCCTCGTTTAAACAACAATTCAATAATAGGTTCCCTCAATACGATCAGGCCCACCATAGAAGGGATGGTGATAAAAAAGACCATTCTCATGGCATATGAAAAGGTATCTCTGACGGCCTGCAAATCTTTTTCAGCCGCCTGCCTGGAAAGACTTGGCAAAACAGCAGTGGCCGTGGCTATGGCAAATATTCCGAGTGGAAATTGTACCAGGCGGTCGGCATAATAAAGATACGACACACTTCCTTGGACCAGTAAAGAAGCAAGCAGGGTTCCTACCAGGATGTTGATCTGGTATACAGCGGCGCCAAATACGGTGGGGAGCATGAGCAGGCCGACCTTTTTTAGGCCGGGGTGGTAAATGTTTGCTTTTTTCCAGAAATAAAACCCTTTTTTTATCAGAAAGGGCACCTGAAGTGCCAGTTGCAAAAATCCTCCGATCAGCACCCCGATGGCAATCCCGGTCACCGGATCAGCCATGTGAGGTGCAATTAATAATACCGAGCCTATTATGGAAATGTTCAAAAATACCGGGGCCAGGGCCGGTGCGGCGAAATGGCCGAGGACATTAAGTATCCCCATACAAAGTGCAACAAGTCCGATAAAAAAAATATATGGAAACATGATACGGGTTAACAGTACCGTAAGTGAATATTTTTCAGGGGAGGCGACAAACCCGGGAGCGATAAGCCGGATGATAACCGGGGACAGCAAAACACCTGCAATAACAGTGACAACAAGAAACACGGAAAGGAGCCTTATGGCGGACCTTGCCATTTTAAAGGCATCATCTTTTCCCGCCTTAGTAAGGTGTTCGGTAAAAACGGGGATAAATGCAGCGCTCAAAGAACCTTCGGCAAAAAGTCTTCTTAAAAGATTGGGGATTCTGAAAGCGACAAAAAAAGCATCCGAAGCGAGCCCGGCGCCAAAAAACCAGGCAATCACCACATCTCTTATGAAACCGAAAAGGCGGCTCAATAAAGTTGCTGATCCGACAATTCCGGCCGTTTTTGTCACACGGTGGTTTTCAGTGGTTGGCTGGTTTGTTGTTGGGTTCATTATTAATTTAGAATTACTGGGTTAAAATAAAGCTTGACATATCTTCCGGGAATTTATACTTAGTATGTCTTTATTTATGATATTAGATTAAAAGGAGTTGATAAAATTGGCCAATCATAAATCTGCGATAAAACGTGCACGCCAAAACGAAAAAAAGCGAATGCGCAACAAATCTTCAAAAACAAGGATAAAGAATATCGTTAAAAGCGTACGACAAACTGTTAACGAAAAATCGAATGAAGCGGCACTGGCTGAACTCAATATTGCAAAATCAATAATCGATAATGCAGCGAAAAAGGGTGTAATCCACAGTAAAACCGCATCTCGAAAAATTTCCCGCCTTTCCAAACTTGTAAACACCATCTCGGCCTAATCCGGATTTCATGGGGGTAAGGGCTCACTCAAAGCGCCAGAAAGCTTACAGCGCAAAGCAAAAGCGGCCTTTGTTTCGGGAGTGCGATGGACTTTTTTAAAAATCGACGGTTAACCTGTTAAAAATATTTTCCGCAAGCCTTTTGGAAAGCGTTTTTATGGCAACCTTTTTATTTAGTTCGGTGCCTTGTTTTGTGGACGACACCTTGTAAGCTTCATTGCCTGAAATAGCTTTTGCAGACCTTATGATCCCACCGGTTCTATCTGTTAATTGCAAATCGAGTTTAAGTTCAACCCGTCTTTCATTGGAGGTATACTCGCCGGTGTGTGAAATCGCTCTTTCACTGATCGATTGAACAACACCGGTAAGAATTGCATCGGCCGTATCACTTCCGGTTACAACCACCTGCTCATGCCGGGTAAACTCATATATGAGATCATTTGTAATAATATTCTCCACCCCGGTTTCTCCGGTTCGGTTTTCAAACATCTCCACACTGATCGATGTTATACCGGATGGAAGACTTCCCCCACCGGCAAAACGGTAGCCGCAAGCTGAAAGAAACGACCCTAACAGAATCAATGCCCAGGCATATTTTTTTATAACAAAAAACGATCCTTCTGCGGTTAATCTCATCACTTATACCACAATGTTAACAAGTTTATTTTTAACGACAATAATTTTCTTAATCGGTTTATTATCTATGAATTTTTGAATACGCTCGTCCGAAAGAGCCAACGCTTTGATGGTATTGTCATCTGCATCCACATCAACATGGAACTTGCTTCTTAGTTTGCCGTTTACCTGAATTACGATCAAAAGTTCATCCTTTAACAGTGCGTCTTCTCGGTATGACGGCCACGACGCCAATAAAACGCTGGACTCAAAGCCCAGGGTCTCCCAGAGTTCTTCGGCAAAATGGGGAACCATCGGCGATAAAAGGAGCGCAACAGATTCCATGGCAAATCGCATGACACTGGCATCTTGATTGTCACTTTTTACAGGATCGATTCCATACAGGGTATTCACAAGTTCCATGATTGCACTGATTGCTGTATTAAAATGGAACCGGTCTTCTATATCTTTTGTAACTTTATATATGGTTGCATGGGTTTTTTTGAATATTTCACGGGTCCTGCCTTCCAAAAGATCGGGACTTCCATCAAAGGGAGTTGCATCCATTATTAGATCGATCCAGTTCCAAGCAAGGCGCCAGACACGGTTCAGAAAGCGATACGCACCTTCAACACCCTGCTCACTCCATTCAAGATCCCTTTCCGGAGGGGCTGCAAAAAGACAAAAAAGTCTCGTTGTATCCGCACCGTACTTTTCAAGAAGAATATTTGGATCGATAACATTTTTTTTGGACTTGGACATTTTTTCAACCCGGCCAAAGGTAACCCCCTTACCACATTTTTTACAATGCCGGTTCTCACCACCCTCTTCCACTTCTTCAGGGAGAAGAAAACCGTGTTCCGGACATGAAACCGTCTCTTTACAGACCATCCCCTGTGTCAAAAGCCGGGTAAACGGTTCTTTGTATTTTACCAGTCCAAAATCGTTCAACACGCGGGTATAATACCTTGAATAGAGCAGATGTAAAATAGCATGCTCAACGCCGCCTATATATTGATCAACGGGCATCCAGTAATCTACCGCCGTTTTGTCAAACATACCGCTGTCAAAATCCGGGCTGCAGTATCTTTCATAATACCATGAAGATTCCACGAAGGTGTCCATCGTGTCTGTCTCTCTTCTGGCCCCAGGATCGCCACAAGCTGGACAGGTTGCCTTTGCAAAATAATCGAGAGCCCCCAGCGGCGACCTTCCACCCTCCAGAAGATCGGCATTCTCCGGGAGCAGAATGGGAAGATCCTTCTCCGGAACGGGAACAATTCCGCATTTTTTGCAATGAATCATGGGAATCGGCGCCCCCCAGTATCGCTGCCTTGAAATACCCCAGTCCCTCAACCTGAAACTTGTGGTCTTCTGGCCCATTCCTTTCTGTTCCAGAAAAGAAGCGATTTCATCCAGTGCCGTGACGTTGTCCATTCCGTCAAACCGGCCCGAATTAACCATCACACCGTCACCGGTGTATGCTTCGCTCATGGTGGCGCAATCCAGATCGTCACCATACGGTTTTACGACCACCACGATATCCAGGTTGTACTTTCGAGCAAAATCGAAATCACGCTGGTCATGTGCGGGAACGGACATAACCGCTCCTGTGCCATACTCCATGAGTGCAAAGTTTGCGGTATAAATCGGCATCCGTGCCCCGCTCAGCGGATTGAGGCAATAGGCGCCGGTAAATACGCCTTCTTTCTCATAACTGTCCACCGCCCTAATCGATCGGTCTTGCAGGGATATTCGTTCGACAAATTCGCGAACTTCGTCTTCCTGAAGCGTTCCTTTTGACAAATTTAATACCAGCGGATGCTCCGGAGCAAGGCACATAAACGTTGCGCCATAAACCGTATCCTGCCGGGTTGTAAAAACCGGTATCTGTTCATCTGTATTCTCTATGGGAAACCGAATTTCCGCACCCACACTCTTTCCGATCCAGTTCTTCTGCATGGTGATAACCTTTTCAGGCCATCCGGGAAGCTTGTCGCAATATGCCAGTAGATCTTCCGCGTAATCTGTAATACGGAAAAACCATTGCCAGAGTTTTTTCTGCCGAACCGTCTTGCCACAGCGCCAGCACATACCGGCTTCCACCTGCTCGTTAGCCAAAACCGTCTGGCAGTGTTCGCACCAGTTCAAAAAAGATTCCTTGCGATAAATCATTCCCTTTTCGTACATCTTTAAAAACAGCCATTGTTCCCACCGGTAATATTCCGGACTGCATGTTGCGATTTCCCTGTCCCAGTCGTATGAAAAACCGATACGCTTGAGCTGAAATCGCATGGTATCAATATTTTCATAGGTCCATTTGGCGGGATGGCTATTGTTCGCAATTGCAGCGTTTTCCGCAGGCATACCGAATGCGTCCCATCCCATTGGATGAAGAACATTGAATCCTCGCATTCTTTTGTATCTTGCAACCACATCACCGATGGTATAATTCCTTACATGTCCCATGTGAATGTTGCCGGACGGATAGGGAAACATTTCCAGAAGATAATATTTTTCCTTACCCGGATCCTCTTTGACCTTAAAAAGCTTGGATGTTTCCCAGAAATTTTGCCACTTGGATTCTATGATTTTAGGATCGTATCTTTCATCCATTGTATCTGTTCGACCTCGCTTCCATGGTTTAGTTTCTTAAAGATAATTTTATGTCATCCATCAGATTATTTTCACATGCCATAACACGATATAAATAGCAAGGGATAAGAAATCGATTGACTTGTATATGACAATTTCATATTTATTTAAGAAAGCAAGTGCTTAAAATAAAGGCATCAATTCCGGTGTTGAAGGACCGATATTTTATGAGCAAAATCCTTATTAATGCCATAGATCCTGAGGAATGCAGGATTGCAAAAGTAAAAGATGTAAAACTCGAAGAATTTCATATCGAAAGTGCTGCAAGGGCAATTATCCACGGCAACATTTACAAGGCGGTTATTTCACATATTGAGCCGAGCCTGCAGGCCGTATTCGTAGATTACGGGGCGGATCGCCATGGATTTCTTCAGAAACATGAAATTCACAGCGACTATTTTCAGGATAATCTTTCAAAAGACAAGTCCATAAAAAAAATGGTGAGGCGGGGTCAGGAAGTCCTGGTACAGGTCATAAAAGACCCGTTCATGAAAAAAGGGGCCATGCTCACAACTTACATATCTCTCCCGGGAAGATACCTAGTGCTTATGCCCGGAAGCGATAACCGTGGCATTTCACGTAAAATAGAAGATGAAGATGAAAGAAGCCGCCTTAAAGGTATTATCAACAAACTCAAATTGCCTGAAGGATTCGGCATCATCGTACGAACCGCCGGAGTAAACTGTACCAAAATGCGCTTGTCCAGGGATTTAAGATATCTGTTACGGATCTGGAAAAACATTAAAAAAGATGTGGCCAAAGCAAAACCTCCGGCACTACTATACAAGGAGCAAAACCTTGCTTTACGATCCATACGTGACTATTTCACCCCCGATGTAACCGAAATCCTTATAGACAATGTTGCCATATATCATGAAGTTAAAAACTTTGTTAAAATCATTTCCCCAAAACATACCAAGATCGTCAAACACTACAAAACGGACAAGCCGATATTTACAAAATACCAACTGGAAGAACAGATCGCATCCATATATGAAAGCCGGGTCAAATTAAAATCCGGGGGGTATATCATTATAACACAGACAGAAGCGCTGGTTTCCATTGATGTCAATTCAGGTAAAGCCACCCAAAAAAAATCTATTGAACAGACCGCTCTTCAGACCAATATTGAAGCAGCCGAGGAAATATCTCGTCAATTGCGACTCAGAGATTTGGGTGGTCTTATTGTGATCGATTTTATCGACATGAGAGATCCCAAACATAAATTAGAAGTATTTAGGGCCGTCAAAAACAATGTGAAATATGACAAGGCAAAAACAAAGATCGGTAAGATTTCAATGTTCGGACTGATGGAAATGTCGAGACAGCGGCTCAGACCGTCCATTGAATCCAGCAGTTTTGAATCCTGCAGTCATTGCGGGGGTAAAGGGCTTATACCTTCTACCGAGATGCTGGTCCTCGACTTTCTCCGCAAACTTCGTCTCGAAACCTTAAAAGATGAGATTTCAAAAGTAAAGGGGATCGTCCCGTCGGAGGTGGCCGACTATCTTTTGAATAAGAAACGCAAAGAAATTCTTGACCTGGAAATAAGGCGCAACCTTTCCATTACCATCGAGGGAGATAACTCAGTTGTCCATGGAATGAGTAAGATTATTTGTGATAAGTAAACCGGAATAAGGCGGACTTTTACGGGTTAGGGTTCACGAAAAAATAAGTTCATAATTCAGAAAATAACGCTTATAATAGTTATTAAAAAATTATTTTTTAACTCTTTAAGATACCGTTATTGTTATGCCCAAAAAAACTTCTCAAACATCAAGTAAAGCCATAGGAATTGTAGTCAGCTGTATAATTCTTATTACAGTTTCCGGTTTATGGTTCTGGTTAAAGAAAGACTCAAAAGTTAATACGCAAAATGAGCCTGAAAAAATTCATATGCCTTCAACAGAAAAGAGTGTCATTGATTACAATAACATCGAAAAAGATGAAGAGCTCATAGCGCTGATGAAAAAACGAAAGGCAGAATACGGAGTTGAAAAAGGGGTTGACATTATTACAAAATCTGATGAATCTTTTAAAATCGGCGATTCAACGGTTTCCATGCAGGAAATTTTGGATAAAATACGTATTAAAAGCGGCGATATTGTTGAAAGGGACATCAAGTCAAAAAAAATGGATTCAATGAAAGATTCAGAAACATTCGGAATATACGTTGTTCAGCCCAGAGACAATATCTGGAATATACATTTTAATTTCCTTAAAGATTACTTTGCTCATAAAGGGATCGCCCTTTCACCACTTGCCGACGAACCTGAAAAGGGAGGTCAAAGCTCGGGGGTTGGTAAACTTCTTAAATTTTCTGAAAAAACAGTTAATATTTACAACATAAAAGAACGCAAAATAGATGTTGATCTTAACCTGATATATCCCTTGAGCAAGGTAGTTATCTATAATATGGACCAAATTTTTGAACTTCTGGACCTTATTGATTACGAACATGTAAATCGCATTCAATTTGACGGTGAAACGCTCTGGATACCACCCAATCAATTTGAATGAAAATTCAGACCCAGAGGCCCCCGATACACGATCATTCCTGTACTCCAGACCTACAGAAATCCGATGTTTTCTTGTATCCGTTCATTGAGTAATTGAGTTAGCACCTAAAATCTGCATAACTCGTGTCCATCCAGAAATGATCGTGTATCGGGGGCCTTGGCCCCTCCCGAGGCGGAAAAAATTTTTGAGAAATTGAATAACATAATTTTCGGCATAAACGGTGACCTGACAACAAAAAGCAAAATTGTAAATAACAGACTGTTTTCATTGCCGATAAAAAGGGTTGTGTTTTTTATATTGAAATAAACATTTGACGTATGTAATGAATTGCAGTATATCAGCGCCGTTTTTTATACTTTTTAATACAAAATAAAAGGTGACATTTACCTTTTTTGAAAATATTACCGTTTCAGGTATAATTAAATTTTTGTTGAAAAATCACGCCTGAGGCGGATAGAACTTTAGAAAAATCGATTGGTATAAAAAAACGAAACTATTTCCATGCAAGGAGGATTTATCTTGATAAATATCGCTTATGCAATGGGCCAAGGCGGGGGGGCTGCAGGCCAAGGAGCAGGTGGATTTTCATCACTGATCCCGATTATCCTGATGTTCGTTATTTTCTATTTTCTGCTTATTCGACCCCAGCAGAAAAAGTCCAAAGAACATCGTGAAATGATAAACCGTCTTAAAAAGGGAGATCGCATCATAACCAGCGGAGGCCTTCACGGTCTGGTAACAGCCGTGAGTGAAACCACGATGACTGTTGAAATAGCTGACAAGGTCCGTGTAAAGATTGCCCGCGGTAACGTCAGCCAAGTCATCCAGTCTTCATCACAGATCCAGGAATCTAAAAAAAAGAAGGGCTGATTCAAATAGCCATCCTTAATTACAAAGATTAGCTGATTTTTTTTCTTTACGATGACTTATGTTCAATTTTTATCCGCATTCGACGCGGTTGAGCCCTGTCTCCAGAATGGATGAGTAGCCGTCATTTTAATTTAGGCACAACCTCAGAAAAGGAAAAGATCATTGAAAAATCTCTCATGGCGTGCGGTTTCCGTTATTGCAGTTATTGTCATTGCTATTATTTACATACTACCGACCATAAAACCATCTTTGTGGCCCCATAAAAAGATAAATTTAGGACTCGATCTTCAAGGCGGCATGCATCTCGCGCTTGAAGTGGATACGGAAAAAGCCGTAGAAAGCACCATAGAACGTATCAGTCAGGAAATGCGAAGTCTTTTAAAGAAGGAACACATTCGGCATACCAGCTTGAACCGTATCGAAGGCAGCCGTATTTCGGTGGTGTTTCGAGGCCAAGAAAACATTGACAAATTTGAAAAACTGCTCGACAAAGAATTTAAAAATTTACGTATTCTTTCAAGATCAACCCATGACGACATCCATTCGATGATGCTGGATCTTCCTGACAAGGAGTCCAGTCATATCAAGAAGCTGGCAACTGAACAGGCCCTTGAAACCATCAGAAACCGAATCGATCAGTTTGGCGTCAGCGAGCCGGATATTCGTCAACAGGGTGAGAAACGGATACTTATCCAGCTCCCCGGCATCAAAGATACTAAAAGGGCCAAGGATCTTATTGGAAGGACCGCTCTTTTAGAATTCAAACTGCTGGATGAGACCCATGATCTAAATGCCGCTTTGCAAGGGAATGTGCCTCCGGGCAGCGAGGTTCTCTATGGCATTAAAGAAGATCCGGAAACTCGCCGTGTCATTAAAACTCCCTATCTTATAAAAAAACGAACCCTTTTAACCGGGGCACATCTAACGGATGCAAAGGTTCAAATAGACTCTCAATACAACGAACCCTATGTTTCCATCAATTTCGACAAAAAAGGGGGAAGAGATTTTGCACGAATAACCGGAGCAAATGTAAAAAAACGTCTGGCAATCGTTTTGGATGACAAAGTCTATTCAGCACCGGTCATTCAGGAAAAAATTACCGGCGGTCAGGCCCGAATTACCGGACGTTTCACCACTGAAGAAGCGCGTGATCTTGCCATTGCCCTTCGTGCCGGCGCCCTTCCGGCCCCGGTAAACATCCTTGAGGAGAGAACTGTGGGTCCTTCTCTTGGAACCGATTCCATTAGAAAAGGGCTTATCTCCATGTGCGTCGGGGGTATCCTCGTTATCCTGTTTATGATTGTCTATTACAGGGGTTCAGGGCTTATCGCAGACGTTGCGCTGATTCTTAATATTATCCTGATCGCCGGAGGGCTGGCCGGCTTTCAGGCTACGTTGACACTCCCGGGTATTGCAGGGATAATTCTGACTATCGGCATGGCCGTTGACGCCAATGTTCTCATATTCGAACGTATACGGGAGGAAATGAAAATAGGCAAGACACCGCGAGCGGCCGTGGATGCTGGCTATAACAGGGCTTCTCTTACCATACTCGACGCTAACGTAACAACGCTTATTGCGGCCCTTGTCCTGTTCCAGTTCGGTACCGGCCCGGTCAAAGGATTTGCAGTAACACTCAGTTTGGGTGTACTTTCCAGTCTTTTTACAGCCCTTATTCTGTCCCGGTTAATATTCGATTATTTCTTAGTAAAACTAAAGACTAAAAGCCTAAGCATCTGATGTCGCAAACTATTTCAACTAAATCGTTATATCAAAAAGCATAACATAACAATCTTAGGGGACACCATCAATGCAGTTTATAAAACCTGATATCAACATTAATTTTGTAGGTAAGAGAAAAATCGCTTTCTTAATATCCCTGGCTATGATCCTTGTCAGTATTACCTCTCTATTAATTCATAAAGGACCCAGATATGGTATCGATTTCGCCGGCGGTACATTGATACAGGTAAAGTTTAACACCCCTGCAAGCCTGAATAGAATAAAAACGGGCCTTGCCACCATAGATTTGGGCAAATCGTCAGTTCAACAATTCGGTGATCAGAGTGATAATGAATATCTTATCCGAACGGACATGTCTGTTATGACCTCACAGGGATTTTCTTCAAAAGTACAGAAAGCCCTGGAAGCCTCAACAGGAAATGCAGTCAACATTCGTCGTATTGAGATGGTCGGACCTCAGGTCGGCAAAGATTTACGGGAAAAAGCGCTTTTTGCCATGTTTTTCGCCCTGCTTTTTATTACGATATATATATCCGGCCGTTTTGAATTCAAATGGGTTCTAAGCGGAGTCATGGCCGCTGCTCTCATGGGTGCTGTCTATCTTCTTTCTATTTTTAATGTGAGCGTTCCTTATCTTATCGCAGCCGCATTGATCGTAACCCTCTTGCTTTTCTGGTTTCTCGAGCTGAAATACGCTATGGGGGCTATTGTGGCCCTTATTCATGATGTCACCATAACCGTTGGCATATTTTCTATTTTTGACAAAGAATTTACCCTTCCGATTATCGCAGCGCTCCTCACCATTATCGGATATTCGCTAAATGACACCATCATTATTTTTGACAGAATCCGGGAAAATCTGAAGAAACTTCCAAAAAATTCCCTGGATCTCATAATTAACAGAAGTGTAAATGAGACTCTCAGCCGAACCATACTGACCTCTATAACCACCCTTGTTGTCGTTATTGCTCTGTTTGTGCTGGGAGGCGGGATTATTCATGATTTTGCATTTGCAATGATAATAGGCGTTATGATCGGAACCTACTCATCGGTTTACGTTGCAAGCCCCATACTCCTTGCATGGCATGGTCGTGGAAGAAAGAAATAAGTGGAAAACATTCTGCCATGGTTTGTTCTGAAAAGTGTTCCGGGAATAGGAAATCACCTTTTCAAGCGGCTTATAGATTGTTTTAATTCACCGGAGAATGTTTTTGAAGCATCCAGAAAGGATCTTCTTGAGGTAAAAGGCATAACACCTCGTCTTGTCTCCGCAATAAAGCATCACATAATTCGTGATTCGGTCAAAAAGGATCTCGACCTTGTGATCAAAAAAGGTTATAAAATTGTCACCATGTCGGATACGGATTATCCACACCTTTTACTTCAAATACCGGATCCTCCGCCCTTTTTGTATGTTTTCGGCCGTCTTAACGGTTCATTTAAAAATATAGCGGTTGTGGGCTCCAGGAATGCAACAGAATACGGAATCTCTACAACCCGTCGTCTGTGTAAGAACTTGGCTTTACTTAAAATGACGATCGTCAGCGGCATGGCAATTGGCATTGACTCGGCTGCCCACCAAGGCGCATTAACAGGCGGAGGAAGGACGATTGCGGTGTTAGGAAGCGGTCTGGAGATCGTTTATCCGGCAGAAAACCGCAAGCTTTTCCATACCATCGCCGAAAACGGCGCCGTTATTTCGGAATTTCCTTTGTTGAGGGAACCTGAACCACACAATTTCCCGATACGAAACAGGATAATTAGCGGCATTTCCCTTGGAACCGTGGTCGTTGAAGCTACAAAAAGAAGCGGATCACTGATAACCGCCCGACTTGCCGCAGAACAAAACAGGGAAGTATTTGCCATTCCGGGAAGCATTCATTCATTCAAAAGCACCGGGACACACACGCTTATAAAACAGGGGGCCAAACTGGTTGAACATGCCCAGGATATTATGGAAGAACTCTCTTATGCAATTAAGGCCCCGCATGAAGAGGATAAAACCGGTAATGAAACCATGGAAAGGATCTCGCATTTATCATCCAAGGAATCCCTTGTGTTTGAAGCCCTTGGTCCGTATCCGCTTCACATCGATGACCTTGCAAGGAAGCTTTCCATGAAACCTGGCAAACTATCGAGCATTCTGCTCCAGCTGGAGCTGAAAGGTATTGTGCTCCAATCCCCGGGAAAACTCTTTTCCCGGGAAGCCATGGAGTAAAGGAAAGAAAAGAACCTGGGGCTTTGCCCCCAATTTTAATAATGTGATGAGGTAATACTGTGATCAAACCGCTTGTTGTCGTAGAATCCCCAACTAAAGTGAGAACTCTTAAAAAATATCTCGGTAATAATTACAATATCGCTGCAACCGTCGGTCATATAAAGGACCTTCCGGCAAAGGAAATCGGCATCAATATCGAGGAAGGTTTTAAACCCATATATACGAACATTCCCGGAAAACAAAAAGTGATAAAATCTCTGAAACAGGCTGCAGGCGATTCAAATGATATTTACCTTGCGCCTGACCCGGACAGGGAAGGTGAAGCCATCGCATGGCATACCGCTGAAGTTCTCAAAAAAAAGGGGAGAAGATTCCACAGAGTTCTTTTTCATGAGCTTACAAAAAACGCCATTCATAAGGCGATTGCATCGCCTGAAGATCTCAATCGTAACAAGTATGAAGCCCAGCAGGCTCGCAGGATTCTTGACAGACTTGTGGGATACCAGATATCTCCCTTGTTGTGGCGTAAAGTAAAAGGCGGACTCAGCGCCGGGCGGGTACAGTCCGTTGCCGTTCGGATCATCTGTGAAAGGGAACGCGCTATCCAGGCCTTTGAGTCCGAAGAGTACTGGTCGATAACCGCTCACCTTGAGGATAACGCACCACCACCATTTACGGCAAAGCTGGTTAAAAAGAAAGGGGAAAAAATTAAAATTCCCGACGAGAAAGCATCGAGTTCCATTGTGGAAGAGCTGTCCAGAGAAAAATTTACCGTGGAAAAAGTTCAGAAGAAAACCACGAAAAGAAATCCTCTCCCGCCGTTTATTACTAGCAAACTCCAACAGGAAGCCATACGAAAGTTAAGATTCTCGGCCAAAAAGACCATGAGCATCGCTCAACAGCTTTACGAAGGTATAGACTTTGGACCCGGTGAACCCGAAGGGCTAATCACTTATATGCGGACAGATTCCATACGCATTGCAAAAGAAGCCGCTTTTCAGGCTCTCGAACTTATTCGTGAAAAATTCGGAGAAAAATATGCTCCGGATAAGCCGAGAATTTTCAAAAACCGTAAAAAGGCTCAAGATGCCCATGAAGCCATACGGCCCACATCGGTTTTTAATACACCTGAAAAAGTAACCCCGTATCTTTCCAAAGACCAGCTTGCCTTATACCGGCTGATCTGGGAGCGCTTTGTTGCATCCCAGATGAAGCAGGCGCTTATCAATAAAACCTCCGTATCGATAAAAGCAGGTTCTTACCTGTTCACCGCAAGCGGATCAACAGTTAAGTTTCCCGGTTTCATGGCACTTTATATGTCTGTGGACGAAGAGATCGAAAGCAAAAACCGGCAGGCAAAAGATGATCTTCCTGAACTTGATGAAGGAATGGTCTTGAAACTCAATAAATTAGAGCCCAAACAACATTTTACCCTGCCGCCCCCAAGGTTTTCGGAAGCGTCTTTGGTCAAAGAGCTCGAAGAAAACGGGATCGGCCGTCCCAGCACTTATTCAAACATTCTCTCCACAATCAGAGAAAAGGGATATGTGGATATGGTTAAAAATTATTTTAAGCCCAGCGAGCTTGGATTTATCGTAAACGACCTGCTGGTGCAAAGCTTCCCCGAAGTATTTGATGTGGAATTTACCGCAAAAATGGAGGATAACCTGGACCGTATAGAAGCTTCAGATGTTAATTCTTTAGAAGTCTTGGAACGCTTTTATGACTCTTTTCAAAACACCCTAAAAACAGCTTCAACAGATATGCTCAGTTTAAAGGCCGTGGGTATGCCAACAGACCTGGTCTGTCCCAAATGTCATTCAACACTAACGATCAGGGTCGGCAAAAACGGACATTTTCTGGGTTGCAGCAACTATCCGAAATGTACCTATACCCGAAACTACGCCCGGGATGAAAAAGGCGTAATTCATCCTATTGAGCCGTCTTCTGACGAAGCTTCCGATAGAGTCTGTGAAAAATGTGGAAGACCCATGCTCATCAAACAGGGGAAATACGGTACATTTTACGCTTGCAGCGGTTACCCGGACTGTAGAAACACTCAATCGGTTGTCTCTGACAACGAGGTGCAGCCAACCGGCGTAACTTGCCCTGAGAAAGACTGTGACGGCACTCTTATGCAGCGCAAGTCCAAACGGGGTAAAATATTTTACGGCTGCAGCCAATTTCCCGACTGTAATTTCGCCGTATGGGACAAGCCTGTCGCTAAAGAATGCCCCAAGTGCGGCGCTGGTTTCCTGCTTGAAAAAACCACGAAAAAACAAGGTACTTATCTTTCCTGTCATACCAAAGGATGTGGCTATAAACAGAAAACGTAACCCACATACCCTTCAGTTGGCACAACATTTATGGATGGACACTATTTAGAAGTCAATGATGATGCCCGTCCTGGGAATGACCGCCGGCAATGACATAACATGCATCTGTGGTGTCTGTACTTTGAAGAGTAACCGTGTCCTCACCGGCAACATGAAATGCGCATCCTTCCCTCAGCTCACCGCTGAATCGTCCGGATATTTCAAAATTTCCTTTCACGGCAAGAACCATTTCTTCATGACCTTTTCCGGGTTTTATCACCCGTTTTTCTTGCCCGGGTTTTAAAACCCCATAGATCATATAGCAGGCATGACTGCCGGTATGTTCCATGCCGAAAATAGATTCACCGGAATCGGAAATTAGGGCGTTATTTTTCAGATCAAATGTGTTCATTATGATGCTCCTTTTCATAGATTTTTCTTTTCTCAACGATCATTCTTGATTAACACATCTCGGGTCCGGTCCGTTGAGCATGTTATAAAAAATATAACTCAATGCCGGACACCCCCCATGGCAGGAATGAAACAGCAAACAGGCAGTTTGGGGGCAGTTGTTTTTATTAAATGTTCTAAAATGATTCAATATAGGATGATGCCAGATGACATTAAAATCATTAACATCAATGTCCTTTAATTCCGGCAGCATTGTTTCAGGCTTTTCTGTGCATCTCCCAGGGGGCGGTCGGTATAAAATCCGCATTTAACCGCCTGTTTATCAGGCAGAACAGTCATCAGATGTCTGCCGCAGGCAAATCCTTCCGATGAACCATGGTAACCGCCTCCAAAAGCGTAATTCAAATACCGGGCGGCAGTTTCGTAGGGAACGGGCATTGCCGGCATACATATCGGGTGAGTGTATCCTTGTGCTTTAGACATAACTGATAATTTTTAATCGATAAATATATCTGCTCTAAGGAAATCCGTTCCTGACGAACCAAAGACTCGACAACGAGGGCACCCTGACAGGCCATCTCTTCTTTTTGCCCTTCTTTATAAAACATACAAAAGGGCCGGCAAATATAATCTTTGAAGTCTTTTTTAGTCATTGTATCAGAACATCAAAAAAAATAGCCGAGAAGATCATTTTTTTATTGAAATTTTTTAATATATTTAGCATTAGTGTCTTTTTAATTTAATTTTTGCATGCTCGAAAACAGAAATATTATCCTTGAATACCTTTTAACGACACTAACTTAAAGAATTTAAAGCTATTTTTTTTATGAAAAGGATAAAGATGAATAAAATACGCATTGGGGTGTTGTGTTTGATGATGGCTTTTACTCTGGGGATCTCATGGGAAGCAACCGGACCAGATGCAGATGCCGGTGAAGAGAAGCTGGAGGTTATGCGTGTTCCCATGGGTGTTATTGTTCTCCAACCGGAAGGGACGGTCGAACAGAAAAGGTCCCCGGTTGAATTCCATCATTCCAAGCATTTTATTTATGAGTGCAGAATGTGTCACCACAAATGGGACGGAAAAACTCAAATTACCAGTTGCACAACATCGGGTTGCCATGACCTGCTCGAGTCTCCGAAAAAGCCCACCAAATACCTGGCTTATACGGATACAGGCATCAAATATTTCAAGTATGCGTTTCATCAGAATTGTGTCGGGTGCCATAAAGCCATCAAAGCAAAGCGCAAAGAAATGGAAATGTCATACCAGACGTTGAACACAAAACTGCCCAACACCGGTCCTACCGGTTGCATTGAGTGTCACCCTAAAGAATAATTTTCATGGCATTGATTTACACATCTTTTGTCCTTTTTGGAAGATCTGCCTGTTTTTAAAGGTCCCGGATGACTATTCCGATCCAGCGATGAATTGTCTTAATATGACAGCCAAAAAGATCCGTCAAATCCAATCCGAACTCTTCTTATGGTATAAAAAAAACAAACGTTCTCTGCCCTGGCGTGAAACAGATGATCCCTATTGCATATGGGTGTCTGAAGTCATGCTACAGCAAACCCAGGTGAACACGGTTCTGCCCTATTACCGGACTTTTCTTTTTCATTTTCCGAATGTGCAATCTCTGGCTCAATCCGATATAAACGAAGTACTCAAGGTCTGGGAGGGAATGGGATACTATGCACGGGCACGAAATCTGCATCGGGCGGCAAAGACGGTGCTTGAAAAACACCAAGGAAGAATTCCCGGTAACTGGCATGATTTTAAAAGCTTATCGGGGGTGGGGGATTACATCGCATCCGCCGTATTAAGTATCGCCTTTCATAAACCCCATGCCGTAGTAGACGGAAATGTCAAGCGAGTGCTTGCCCGTATGCTTCAGATAAATGCGCCTGTAAACAAATCCGCTTCGTATAAAATATTCAAAGAGGCATCCGAAAAGCTGTTAGATCCGAAACAACCCGGTATGTTTAACCAGGCATTAATGGAGTTGGGGGCATTGATTTGTAAACCGAAAAACCCAAATTGCGGGATATGCCCTCTTCTATCCTATTGCCGTACTTATCGATTCCAAACCATAGATAACTATCCCCAACGGATCAAAAGTCCGCCCAGACCGGAGTATCATATTGCCGTGGGTGTTGTGTTTAAAAATACCCATGTTTTAATTACCCGAAGAAAACTTGACGGACTCTTGGGCGGGCTATGGGAATTTCCGGGCGGAAAGGTTAGAAAAGGCGAAAGCGCAGAAACAGCCTGTGTCAGAGAGATCCAAGAAGAAGTGAATATTTCCGTGGAAGTCAGTTCTTTCCTCATGCGGGTAAAACATGCTTATACTCATTTTAAAATTCGTGTGGATGTATTTTGCTGCAAATACCTGGCGGGCAATGTTCAATTGAACGGACCCATAGATCACCTCTGGATAAAACTCCAAGACATTGATCAGTATCCATTTCCAAAAGCCAACCATAAATTTATTCCATTGCTTAAAAAAATGAACTCATGAATCTATAATTTGCTTATTTGATATATCGAGATTTTTATCAGGGGGTTGCCCTTAGAGTTTACCTGTTTTATGCGTTCTTAACTTTGATTTTTTAAAATAAAACATTTCAGTTGATCGATCAACCGGAAGGTATCTCTTGCAACATTTTTTCAACAGATTCAATAACTTGACTCTGGATGTCATTTAGATCTTTATCTTGCAGGGACAAAAATTCCAGGGTTCCTTCTTCCATCTGATACATTGAACTGTCCTGACCTGCTCCATATCCGTTCATCATTGCGATAAAATCTGCCAGATGAAGTATGTAAGCCAATTCATTGCCTTCGGATTTTGAGGGACAATGATGAAATTTTATGGCATCGCTTTGATTTGAAGGAATCTGCCATTTCTGACATAATTCAAAGGCCATTTCTGAGTGATCGAATCCCAGAATCTCTTTTTCAGCACTCAGGAAAGTATGTTGACCATTTCCCATAAACGTTTCAAAATCGTCCTTTCTTTCGTAAACATGTTGATCAAGTACAACTTTTCCCGCGTCATGCACCAGTCCTGCAAAAAATGCTTCATTACCGAATTCCGGATCTTTCCTGCCCGCAATAATCCGTGAACCAACGGCAACAGCTATGGAATGTCGCCACAGATCTTCCGAACTCAAATCGTATCCGTTCAGATTCTTATCCATCAGGCCTGAAATACCCGCCACTGTTATGAGTTCTCCAAGAGTTTTATACCCCAGCAAAACAGACGCATGCTGAACCGAAGAAACCTTTCCGCTTAAACCGTAATATGTAGAATTCGCCAATTTCAAAACTCTGGTTGCGATTGCCTGTTCTATCTCTATTAGACTCGAAAGCTCCTTCAAATTTGAATCCGGTTTCGCAATAATCTCTTGGGCCTTTTGCACAATATGAGGCATGGCCGGTAAATCACCCAATGATCGTAAAATACCGTATTTTAGAGTCATGCCGCTGGGACGCTTTTGGCCCAACGATAAGACCGTCTCCTTTTTTTCAACGGATTTTGACGTGTTAAGAGATTGTTTTTGTGTTGGCTGAGACTGCAAATCGATTACGATACGGTTTTTGCAGGCCGGACATTGAACGGCATACTTTTTCCCGGCCGGAAGTTTCTCGTCTGGAATTTTATATACCTTGTTGCATTTCGAACATTTTATTTTCATGGCATTTTTTTATTCATAATATTTACAATAATATTATGTGCATGATTTAGACGATCAGCATTTATTTCTAATAATTTTGTCGTGATATCCGGATATTTTTCGATGATTTCAGGCAACTTATCACCCGGAAAGCGTTGGACAACCGAATTGCCTCTTGACATCACTGTTTCAGACCTCGGCTTGCCGGTTATGGCTGATATTTCTCCGAAATATTCTCCGGGTTGCATAATATCGGCGATCTTTTTGCCGTTTCTCACTACAACTAATTCACCTTTGATTAGTTTAAAAAAGTCCGATCCCCTATTACCTTCCCGGAAAATGACGGCTTTGTTTTCATATTGCTCTACTTCAGGATCAGCAAGATATGCGGGAACGGCGCTTTTGGTTACGGTTGTCCGCTTCAATATTTCCTCGACAGAAGTCACCCCCTGACGTATTTTTTCCAGACCTGCATCTCTTAAGGTAACCATGCCTTCCAGTAACGCGGTCTTTCTCAATTGGTCTTCCGACACCTGGGCACTGATTATTCTGGAAATCCTATCGGTTACCTCCATAAGTTCAAACAGCCCGACGCGCCCTCTATACCCGGCACCCATACATTCTGAACACCCCCCGGGTCCGTATATTTCAAGCTTGGATATTTCATCTGAGGAGAATCCCATATCTTCCAATTCGGCCGGATTAAAATTTTTATCCTTAACCTTACATTTGGGACAAAGTTTTCGTGCGAGGCGTTGAGAAAGAACCATTGTCAATGAAGATGCCACCAGATAGGACGGTATGCCGATATCCAAAAGACGTCCAACAGTTGAAGGACAGTCGTTTGTGTGGAGTGTACTGAAAACCAGATGTCCCGTCATGGCGGCCTTTATGGCGATCTCGGCAGTTTCCAAATCTCTAATTTCACCCACCATAATAATATCAGGGTCCTGGCGTAAGAAGGCCTTGAGAGCCGAAGCAAATGTCATTCCCACATCATCTTTGACATTCACCTGATTGATTCCCCTGAAGTTAAATTCTACTGGATCCTCAACCGTAAGTATTTTATTATCCTCTCTATTCAGTTTGTTTAGAACCGAGTATAAAGTAGTTGTCTTACCGCTTCCGGTGGGGCCGGTAACAAGCAGCATACCATAAGGTCGGAAAATACAACGTTCAAGTGTATTAAGCGTTTCTTTTTCAAACCCCATTCTAGTGAGATCTACACTAAGTGAGCTCTGGTCAAGGACACGCATGACAATGCTCTCACCAAAAAGGGTCGGCAATGTAGAAACGCGAAAATCGATGGTCTTTCTTTTCCCGAAGTTCATTTTTATCCTGCCGTCCTGCGGTACACGACGTTCGGCGATATTAAGTCCGGCTAAAATTTTAAGTCTTGAATTTACAGCATTTTTTATAGTGGTGGGCAGATTCATGGATTTAAAAAGGTAGCCATCCAGTCTATATCTTACCTGCAACATCGTCTCAAAAGGTTCGATATGAATATCGCTAACGCCCTCATTAATGGCTTTTACCAGAATGCCGTTCACCAGTTTTATAATGGGAGCATCAGATGCCGTGTATTCATCTGCAACGTCGATGCTTCCTGTATCTACTAACTCCAACTCCCCCACAGCCTCGGAAACCAGTGAACCGAAGTCATCGACTAATGCAACAGGTTCATCTTCTTCTTCGGAGACTACCTCTTTTTGGCCAAGTAAACTGTTATACTCTTCATCCTCTATTTTATAATGAGTTCTGTATGCCTCAATGATATCTTTCTCGGTAGAAATACTGATACTGATGCTTTTTTGAACTTCGTTCTGCAAATCAGCAACAGCAGAGGTGTCGGTCGGCTCCGCCATGGTAACGACAAGATCTTCTCCTTTGAATCTAATAGGAAAAGCCAAGTATTTTTTAGCCATTTCATACGGTACGAGCTTGATGGCTTCGGGATCAGGCGTTGTTTTTGATAATAATACGGCAGGATAGTTATGGATACGGCTCAGAACACTTACAATGGTATCATCTTCGATATATCCGAGTTTAATCAGTATGTTTCCCAGGCGCCCCTTATTTTTTTTCTGATAGTTTAGAGCATCTTCCAGTTGGGTGCCGGTAATGTAGCCCTCTTTGCATAAAATCTCTCCAATCTTGACCTTTCCAGCTCCGGATTGATCCATGATGGTCGATTTCAGGCTTGATTTCCTTGACGGGATCGTCTTGGCAGGATTATTATTTTGCATGGGTATTGTTTTTGCCATTTATTATTATTTTAATAAAATCGCTTCGCAATTTTATATATCGCGGCTGTAAGGCTTAACGGATAATTTATAAATGAGATTAAATTTGATTTTTATATTTGTCTGCAACATATGTGCCGATTTGTAATTATTTCGACGGAATTAAACGGAAATGTAAAAAATTATATGATATCAATAAGATACAACATATATTACTCATAAACTCGGGCTTTTAATCGGGTAGGTTTGATGGCAAATTATTGACAGATAATAACAATAAACTGACAGGCTATTGTAGCATCTGAAAAAAATTCTGGTACTGGTGTATTAAATGATGATATTGATTCGCCCTTAACGGGGGGCCTCAATTGGGCAACGTGCCTTTCATTCTTTGAATAAACTCTAAATCTTCCTTACTTCTCATGGTCATCCTAGTTTCAACTTCTTGTTTGTCCAGGCCCATCAATATCTGATAAGCATTATATTTCGTCTTGCAAAAATATATGTCAAAAGGATCCTTTTTGTTTTGAACCCTGTAGATTCTAATGCCCGGGACTTCTTCATTCTGGATATATTCATATTCTGTGTTTATTAAAAGGGGTTCTATGTCGTGCTTGTTCTGCCAAGGAATGCATGCGCCTTCCATTCCAAGAACAGGATCCATTATGGATATAATTTTTTCAGTAACTCCTCCGACAGCCAGAATAATATCACCCGTCAGGGAGCCGGTTACTCCTATTTTTTGATTGACCGGCTGCTTTATATAATCTGATATAATTGCAATATCCATGGCAACGGAAGCACTATCCCCCTCCACACCACTATGGGCCTGTATATACTCCACATGCATTTCATATCCCACATAAGGTGCCCCGATTTTCTGCAATACTTTTTTTATTGAAGCTCTAACATTCTGAGCAGCACCCTTGGCAATATCACCGATTCTGCCGGGGGCAACAACCGTGTCTGAACCTCCTGCATTAATTTGGCAATGGATCGGCAACGGTTGGCCGAACATTTGCCCGCTCGATTTTGAATAATTTACTGCCAAGCCCACAACATAACCGATAGAATCCGTCATTGCGCCGATGTATTTCTTAAGATCCTTCTTGTGCTTAACCATTTCTTTGGAGATTTCTCCCTCAAGGCTTAAATGCTTATCCAGAGCACGCCTAACATGTTCCGGCAAAACCAATTGGGCATTATCGAGTATTGCCTCAAACTCGGCAGTCTTGATTATACCATTTATCGGTCTTAGGATACTGCTTAATTTTTTATCTGACGCACGACATCGAAGCTCCTTTATTATTTCCAAAACAGCATCTCTGGAAAACTCTCGCTCCTTCAATTTGTAATCATCAGGAAGACGTTTACCGAATATGTGCTCACTTCTTTTCCTGACCCCTTCGTAACCTTCCTTTTCTATAACCCCTTCCCAGGCATCCTTGAATTCTTCCCCAAGATTAAGTATTTCCTGCTTTACATATTGTACAACCTGTTCGATATTTTTCGATGTTTCAGGAACTGCACTTTCCAAATGAATAATTTCTCCTTTGTCTTCTATTCTACTGAGAAAAGCACCATCTCCTTCTTTCTGAAGAAATTCCAGAGTATCATGATTGCAGCAGGCAACGATTATATTATCGGCTTTTAAATGATTTTCCGACCGATCCGCAGAACCGCTTCCTGTGTTCCTGCCACCTTCAAGAATAAACTTTTTGTTCTGCATTATCTCCAGCAGGTCAGACATATACCCCACCTTAATAAGTGTTTTTAACTCATCAATGTAAATAATCGGAGACTTTGCGTGGGCGCCCAAATACGCCCGCTTATGAGCCGGGGTATGAAGATTGCCTGACTGGTAGGGATCATGTCTGAACCCTCCTTTCATATTTCTGGAATCCGGTTCGGATATTCTAGCCATTAACCCATTATCTTTTCTGGGATCGTATAAAACCTCCGGAACCATATCATATAGATGCTTGACAGCGTTTTTTTTACCGGTAAAGGCCTCATTTTGTATTTTCTCCTGCACTCTGTAATTACTCTCCTGCATGTACATGAATATTGCACCGATACCGGTTAGTCCTGTGGCAATAAATGCCGGAGCAAAGAAAAAGCCGGCAATAACACCAATACCTGTGGCCCAAAGCAGGTATTTTTTTACTTTCCTGGCGGCATTTATCTGATCAGAAAGACTGAAATCATCCATACTTTCTTCTACAGATACTATCCTGTTAGTTATCTCTGCAATCCGGTCATCTATTTTTTCAGAATTTTCATAGGCAATTCGTATGTTATTTTTATCTTTCCCCGGGTAGGCCACAATAGATTGCTTGGGCCTTAAATAGTCTCCAAGCGACTTATCAATAACTTGGTTAAACATATTCGCAAGCATTGATTTCCCAGTCCCCGGTCTTCCGACCATAAGGATATGTCCTTTGTTTTGAGCGATTTTCCTTATGGCCCTTTTGGCTTTATCCTGAAAGATCACCTGTTCGATGGGGTCTTTCGGCACTGGAATTTTGGAGGTATCCTTAAAAAAAGAAAGCTGTTGTTCCAGAGTCTGAGGATAATGCATCAACTCTTTTATCCAGGCGTAATCATTTTCTTTATAATCACTTGTCATCTTTGTATCCCCTGAAAGAGTCCAACAAATAAAATTTTCCTGCTTCGGTCACAGAAGCTATCTTATTAATTTCTGAATATACCAGAGGCAAATCATTTTTTATGGGCTCAAGAGCTTTAAAATTATGCATCACAGAAAAATTGACAAATAACCTCCTTTTATCATAAACGGACATAGGAACATAGTTGAACGAAATTCCAACTTGAGATTTATTTAACACACGCTTAACCACATTTTTTTTACTTGCCCCTATATTAAGTTTCTCAAACACCCCTTTATATACTTCAGGCAGATGAGCTTCGGAATAATCGATCTCAAGGGGTTTGCTAAAAAGGAGTTTCAGTGGTTCTGCTTTTCCGGCAGTGCACAGGCTAAGAGAACTATTCAATTTCGGATCTATTTCAATTAATTGATCAAACAACAGCATGTATTGAACAAGTTTAATGTCATCAATCCAGAATTCAACTTTATTATCAGAATCGAGAACACAGGCTTTTGATATTCCGTTTATTAAAAATCTGATTAACCGAAATGATTTATTTTTATCAAAGGATTTGAAATTGAATCCTTTCATCTCAAACAATCCGTCGGCAATATAAGCTTTTTCAAGGATGACTCCGACATCTTTCGAGATATTCGCTCTGATATAATTAAGTTTATCCATTATACTCCCCGGAATATTTAAATTTGAAAGATGCCCTCCAATATCCTCACAAATTCCGACCACATCAAATACTTTACTTGGATCTATTTTGTTTAGGCTTTTTATTATAGGATTATAAGGTCTTAATAGTTCTGTTATTTTATTTAAATGGGACTCAAAATTATCGTCTTTACCAGGACTGTTGTCTGTATCCCAATCTGATTTGAGCACTTCAACTGGGATTTGATTATCTTTTAACAGTCCGCGCAATTTTTGTGGTAATAGTTTCCTGATATTTTCTTTTACGTTATAAAGAGGCGTGCGATAATGAATTTCACATCCAACCAGCTTTTTTTTTATTTGAAGAGGATTGGGATTAAGCAAATACCTGGCCAACTCGGATATGTTATATACCATTGCCGTCTGTTTTTTAACTCCCTCCCAAATCCGGCTCAAATCAAAATTTGTATATCTACCTTTAGATATTATCCATATTCTATCCGGGCACAATTTATCTTTTTTCTTATGTAAGGTTATATTTGTTGCTGTTGGTCTATCATTCATAACCATAAAATCCTTATTGAAGCCGAACATTTTAGTAGAATGTTTTATAACAAAATAATTTGTAACCGTTTAGTTTTTTTAACAATTCGATTTCAAACAAGCTTCCGGTATAATCATTTTTTTTTACAAAATACTTTTTAAGCGGTTATATTTTCACTATTTCGCAATCATTCAACGTACGATAAGTACGCCTCATGATTACAAAATTTGCACGCCTTGAATTTGAACTTTTTACGAAACCGTCTAAATCGGACTTTTTACGAGTTTATCAATCTTAAGATAGCAAAAACCATGCACAGTTGGGTCTTTGATATTAAATATAATGAATTCAAATGGTTGGACAATTTGACAGGGATTTTTTAATGGAATATTATGTACTTTATTTATCAATTTTATGTAATACACTTCACATTTTGAAAAGCTTTATGCAATATTCATAACATATGAACCATCTTTGCTTTTGAGTGTCTAACCGCAATTCTGTTTTCAAACCCAGGCGGGCATTGAAGTGAGGGTGTTAAAGCAAAAAAGAATTGATTTTTCTTAATTAGTATCCATTTAGAAATGGTAGATTTTGGTTTTCGGCAAAGCCCGAGCGAGTTTTCAACCGCAGGCATAGCGCGCTATATCGAGGATTAAAAACGAGGGAGAACGCCGCCGGGGCCAAGGGAGATATCAAGGCAAGTTTTGTATTCCCGATTTATCAAAATTAATGGGCAACACACCTGAATCCAAGGATGTTAGAATGAGATTCAGGCGTTATCTTGAAGCGGCTGAATAATCTGATGTCATCTCCTGATATCCAGCTTCCACCTTTTGCGATATGATATCTATATTTATTTTTATTATCCGACGGCTCTGTAAAATTGTCCAATGTCCATTCTAAAATATTTCCGATGGTATCAACGACCCCAAAATCGTTTTCAAATTCTGCGTATTTTTCCACTGGGGTTGTGTCGCCAGTACAACTATCTTCAATGTTGCACGTATATTTTTTCCATTCTTTTCCCCATGGTAATATCCATCCCTTTGTAGTTCTTGATGCGGCCTCCCATTCATTTTCAGTGGGGAGTCTTTTACCGGTCCATGCTGCAAAAGCCATAGCATCTTCAAGGCTGATTTGAACCACGGGGTGATTTCTTTTATTGTGAACCGTGCTGCCGGGACCACACGGCTGATACCAGCAAGCTCCTTCCACGGTTTCGCAATACAGAGAGGAATTCCAAGTAGATGTTATTAAACCGGTTGTCTCATCTTCTTTTCTTTGAAAACGCCCATAATAAACATTTCCATATCCAATTTTTTCTGCCGCAGTTTTATATCCTGTTTTCTCAACAAATATTTGGAAAAGTCCGTTAGTTACCGGGAATCTGCCAATATAAAAAGGGGATAATGAGATCAATTGCTCGGGTTTTTCATCCTTTCCGGGCTTTTTAGCTCCGACAATATATTCACCGCCGGGAATCAATATATAATGATTGTAATATCTATCCATTACACCGAGGTAACCGTCAAATTTTTCGGCAAGAAGTCTATCTTTTTTTACTTTACCACTCACTTCATCAGAATACTCCTGACCTAAAGAGTCAACAGGAAGTCCTAT